>CAZPNN010000278.1:0-10106 GCA_964587605.1 uncultured Chromatiaceae bacterium | reverse complement strand
TATGCCGTGTAACTACGCGTTCGACTCGGCGTTCGCGGCACGGCGGTCGCCAGGCTGAACCACGGCCTTAGGCATCCAGAATCAACTATGGCGGCCCGAAAAACACACAGGACGACGGCGGCAACTCTTGGTGCGCCCTATCTGCGTCGAATCAGCAGCGACCCGGAGCGAATGGTCCACTCCAACTTCCCATTTGACATCCCCGCATTTCGTCACGGAATAGCACTCGAGCTCCCTACGCCGGTCACATTCTTCGTCGGGGAGAACGGAAGCGGAAAATCTACCCTTCTGGAAGCATTGGCAGAAATCTGCGGCTTTAACCCAGAGGGAGGCAACCGCGACCACTATCGCGAAGCCCGGGAAGACCGGTCCGAACTCGCGAAGGCCCTCAAGCTTTCGTGGATGCCGAAAATGACCGAAGGATTTTTCATGCGGGCGGAAAGTTTCTACAACTTTGCAAGCTACCTTGACGGCGTGTCCGACTTCACCGCCTATGGAGGCCGGTCACTTCACCACCAATCTCATGGTGAGTCTTTCCTCGCACTTTTTCAAAATAGATTTGAACACGGACTTTACATCCTGGATGAACCGGAAGCCGCACTATCGCCCCAACGACAGCTAGCCTTCCTGAAAATCATCCACGATTTGGAGGTGCCCCGACATGCGCAGTTCCTAATTGCCTCCCATTCACCGATTCTCCTAGCCTACCCCGAGGCAACCCTGTACCAGTTTGAGGAAGATGGAATTCGTGAGGTAGCCTACCGAGAAACGGAACACTACTTGGTAACAAAGGATTTTCTCAATGGTCCGGAGCGATTTTTTCGATACCTATTCTCGGAAGACGATGAGGCCGATGCCTAACCACAACGCGGGCCGCTTGGCACAATATCGAACACTTCTGTCCAGTTTCATTGGATTACTTCGGCCCTCTACTTATGCTTAAAGTTCTGGTGAAACGAACACTCTGCTTTCTAGCGCTCGGCCTCACCAGTCAATTCGCCATTGCCGGAGGAATCGGCTGCCCCGAAGGCACTACTCCCAACGGCGAAACCACACCTGACGTTGTTGAGGCCTGGTGTGAAGACGCCAAGGGCGAAATGCACGGACCTTATCGTGCTTGGTGGCCCAATAAGAAACTCGGAAACGAAGGCCAGTACAATCACGGCAAGGCCACTGGTAAGTGGCGAGCGTGGTATGAGACGGGTGAAATCCAGGGCGAAGAATGGTTTGAAGATGGGAAGAAGTTCAAGGGACGCTACTACGATAAACAGGGTCATGAGATACCAGAACCCTAAAATGGCGGTTCTATACGACCCGCCAGCGCTGCTTCGAATTGCTGGTATTCCCGCGCGTGAACCGCGGCGTTAGCGACCTTCTTTGGACACCGACCCGCTGTAGCGCTATGGTATGAACATGACCACGCCAATTGTCACAACCTCGAGCGACATAATGGGCGGCACGCCCGTTTTTGCTGGTAGCCGCGTTCCGGTGCAAACCCTGCTCGATTATCTGGAGGCAGGTGAGAGCATCGACGATTTTCTGGCCGGATTCCCGTCCGTTTCACGCACTCAGGTGATTGCGTTTCTTGAGCGTGCCACGGAGCTCGCGGTTCACGACGCTGCGTGAAGATCCTGCTCGACGAATGCGTCGATTCGCGCCTCGCGAGGCATTTTTCGGAGTTTGAGGTCCACACAGTTCACGATCGCGGCTGGGCGGGCATCACGAATGGCAAGCTCCTGGCACTGGCCCAGGCAGAGTTCGACGTATTTGTTACCGTTGATCGAAACCTGACGTTTCAGCAGAACATTCCGAAGTTCTCTCTGGCAGTCATCCTTGTCCATTCCGTAAGTAACCGCCTGTCAGATCTGATTCGACTTGTGCCGGATATTCAGCGTGTCATTCCCAACGCCACGCGCGGAACAGTCACAAATGTCGGCCGTTAACCAATCGTTCAAGCAGAAGTTGTTTCTCGGCTCAGCTTAATTCAATCGTTAAGTCACACGCACCGCACATGCCACTCGAACCGATCGTGTCGCTCTCGACGCCGCGGCTTCTCGTGAGGCCCGTTGTCCAGTCTGATCTGAATGATCTGCTCGAAATCAACGGAGACCCCGAAGTGACTCGCTTCCTACCGTATGCCACCTGGCAATCGCTGGACGATGGTGCCGCGTGGCTCGCTCGCATGAATGATTTGGCTGCCTCCGGTTCCGGGCAGCAGTTGGTGGTAGTGCACGTGGACCTCGACACGATCATTGGCACCGTGCTGTTGTTCAAATTCGACGAACAGAGCGCCCGCCTGGAACTCGGGTACGCTCTTGGCAGGAAGTACTGGCGCCAGGGCTTCATGCGTGAAGCTCTTTTGTCCGTCTGCGGGCATGCCTACGCAGGTATGGCCATCCGCCGCATCGAGGCCGAAGTGGACCCTGAAAACGTGGCCTCCAACCTGTTGTTGCTAAACATTGGGTTCAGGCTGGAGGGCACGCTTCGGAAGCGATGGGTGACCAGGGGCATCGCGCACGACACGAACTTCTATGGCCACCTCGCAGAAGACTGGTAGCGCCGCTGGAGCAATCATATGTACACGAAGACGCTTTACGCGGGTTGGGCCGACATGGACTTCAACTCCCACATGAAGAACACGGCCTACCTCGACAAGTCTGCCGATGTGCGCCAGATGTTCCTGGGGGAACATGGCTTTCCGGTGACGGAATTCCTGCGCCTTCAGATCGGCCCGGTGGTCATGAAAGACGAGATCGAGTACTTCAAGGAGGTCAACCTGCAGGAAGTGATCACGGTGAACTATGCACTCGCGGGTCACGCGCCGGATGGCAGCCGCTTCATCTTAAGGCACGAGATTTTCCGGTCAGACGGGAAGCTGAGCGCGCGGGTCACCAGCGCGGGAGGCTGGCTGAACCTGGCCGAGCGCAAACTCATCGCGCCACCGCCGGCACTCTTCGCCGCGATGAATGCGCTGGAGATGACGAGCGACTTCGTGGTCCTGCCCTCGAGCATCAAGGCGCGTTCCTGAGCCGTGATTCTGGAAGTCGCCATCCTGAACGTCAGAGCCGGGCAAGAGGCCGGGTTCGAGAAAGCCTTTAGCGATGCCCAGAGCATCATCGCGGCGGCGAACGGCTACATCTCACACGAACTCAAGCGGTGCATCGAGAAGCCCGGCCAGTATGTCCTGCTCGTCACCTGGCAAACCCTGGAAGATCACACGCAGGGATTTCGGGGATCGCCCGCCTACGCCGAGTGGAAAAGACGCCTGCACCACTTCTACGACCCGTTTCCGACCGTCGAGCACTACATAGACGTGGCTTCCTCGTCGCTGAGTTAAAGCCCGCCTACCGGCTGACCGGCCGTTTCTGCAGTTTTCGTTGCAGGGTTCTGCGATGAATCCCCAGCGATCGTGCCGTGGCAGAGATATTGCCGTCGTTCTCCGTCAGCACGCGCTGGATGTGCTCCCACTCCACACGCTTCACCGACAAGGGCCGCGAACTCAGCGGCGTTGACTTGGTCGGCTGCGTATCCGACGACGTCAGTGCGGCAACGATCGTCTCGATATCCGCCGGCTTGGTCAGGTACTGGCTGGCGCCAAGTTTTACGGCCTCGACTGCGGTCGCAATGCTGCCGTAGCCAGTCAATACCACCGTCCGCGCCGGGCGCGGACCGCGCGTCAGCAGCGGAATGAGAGTCAGGCCCGATCCGGAGCCGATCCGCAGGTCGACGACGGCCAGCGCCGGCGGTGACGCCCTGATCATGGCAGTGGCTTCCTCGCAGGTCAGTGCCACCGAAACGTCGAAGCCACGGCGGCGGAGTGCCGCTGCCAGCACGTCGCTGAACACCGGATCATCTTCGACTATTAGTGTCTTCATGCAGAACCCTCCACGGGCTTGACGAGGGGTAAATGCAGACGGACGGTAGTTCCACCCTCGTCGTTGTTTACCGCCTCCAGCTTGCCACCCGCCTGGGTGACGGCAGCGTGGGACAGGAAGAGCCCCAGCCCCAGCCCGCCCTCCTTGGTCGAAGTGCCGAACCGCTCCAGCGAGGCCGGATCACCGGAGGTGAGTCCACCGCCCCGGTCAATGACGGATATGGTCAGGCCAGCGACGTTCCACTCGTACGCCAGGCGCACTTGCCGGGGCGAGACGTCCACGGCGTTGTGCAGAATGTTGAGCAGGGCCTGCCGGAGCGTGCGCTCCACGATTAATGACGGTGGCGAACCACCGGACAACGGGCTGGCCAGCCGAATGATGCTTCCGGGCCGAAGGTGGCGCACTTCATCGGCTGCCTGCCGGACAAACCGGTCGAGCGCCAACCGCTCGGCTGAATCGGCGCGGGCGGCGCCCGCTGATGCGGAAATCACCGAGAGCGCTTCCTTGCACCGTGCAATCTGGTCACGGAGGATGCCGAGATCCCGGTGCAGGGCAGGATAGGACTCCTTCGGATACTCCCGGGTGATCTCGCCCGTGACAACGGCCATCGTCGCCAGCGGCGTGCTTAACTCGTGAGCCGCCCCGGCCGCCAGGGTGGCTACAGCAACGACCCGCTCGTCACGCAGCGCGTTCTCGCGCATTCGGGCCAGGTGCCGATCCCGCTCCCGCACCGTTTGAGCCATTGCGGAAACAAACGTTGCAAAGAGAGCGCTTAAAACCACGAACCCGACCCACATGCCGAATGCATGCAAATCCATCGCCGACTGGGTGTGAAGGTTGTTGAATTCCGGCACTTCCACCCGCCACAGCATCAACGCCGTGTAGCTGCAGGCGCTGATGAGCGCAATCGCCCACGTGTAGGTCTTCGGCAGGGCTGCCGCCGATATCGCCATGGGCAACAGGAAAAAATACACGAACGGGTTCGACGCCCCACCGCTGTAGTACAGGATGCTCGTCAGCGCAAACAGGTCCACCAGCAATTGAATGAAGAACTGGCGGTCCGAGACGGGCCTGGCGTCCCGGTGCCGCCACCAGATCACAAAATTTATCGCCACCAGGCCGCCGACAATCAGGGAAAGCTGCAGGGCGGGAACGTCGAGCCCGTAAAACTGTCGAGCCAGCAGCAGACAAAGCGCGGCGCCAGGTACCGCGATCATCCGGATCCAGAGCAGGCGGCGCGCGTTGAGGCCACCGGGTGCCTCCGGATTCAAAGTCGTCGGTGCCATGGGCGTAGCGAGCGGCGCGGTGGCGACAGTCATGCAAAGTCTCCGGTTCCGGAGCGGAAGTTCATAATTCTAGGCGGGCATGCCGTCGACTGCTGCCTGGGGGTACCGTGACAGCGCCATCGCGACGCGGCAAGTTGTCGCAGCTCAGGCGGCTCCTGCCGGCAGATCCAGCAACGCGATGAGCCCTGGCCCGTTGTCTTCCAGCCGCAGGCTGCCGCCGTGAAGCCGGGCCACGGCGGCCACCAGGTTCAGGCCAAGGCCGGACCCGTCGCGCGGCGGTACGTTACTTAAGCGCACGAAGGGCTCCACGGCACTGGCGCGCTCCTCGGATGAAATCCCCGGCCCGGAATCGGCTACCGAAATGATCTGACGGCCGTCAGCCGCGCGTGTCCGCAGTTCAACGCGCCCACCGGACGGCGTGAATTTCAGGGCATTATCCAGCAGGTTGGCGACTGCCTGGGCCAGCAGCTGCCGGTGGCCGAGCACGCAGCCGCCCGGCTCACAACGGACTGACAGCGCGATGCCCTGTTCCTCGGCCTGCGGTTGATACAACTCACCGAGTTCCCCGAGCATTGTGTCCAGCGCCACTGGCTCCGGCCGGGCGCCGACCGTGCCGCTTTCGGCCTCGGCGATTTGCAGCAACGCGGTCAGCACTCGCTGCATGTGATCCACATCGCGCAGCAACACCTCCAGTGTGTCCCGTTCCGCACCGGTGACGGCGCTGCCCAGGGCCTGCTCCATGCGCAGCCGCATGCGGTGCATCGGGCTGCGCAGGTCGTGCGCGGCGCTGTGCAGGGAGGTGCGAAGAATCTCCGTGGTCCTCGCGAGCCGTGCCAGTAGTCCGTTTACCTCAACGGCCAGTGCGTCGAACTCGTCATCACCACCCGCGAGCGGCAGGCGGCGGGTCAGGTTGCCACCCACAATCTCCTTGCAACTCCGGCTCACGGCCTCGACGCGCGCCAGGATGCGCTGGTTCTGCCCGTAGCCGATGCCGAGCGCCAGCAGCGTTACCAGCAAGGTGCCGATGCCGGCAGCAACGGCGAACCGCCGGCCGAGATCGCGCCGGTCACTTAAGTCGGTACCGACGAGCAGCCGCAACCCCGGCCCCGGCTCCAGCACCATCGCGCGCACCGGCCGGCCGGTTTCCAGGCCGCCTTCCCGCATTTCAATCTCGAATTCCACCCAGCGCCCGTCATGCCCCTGCATGACAGGCCAGGCCGGCAGGTTGCCGGCAATCACGAAGCCCTCGCTGTCGGCCAGCAGGTAGACGGCATTGATGCGGCTGAAGGTACCAGCGCGGAGGATCAGTTCACTGGTAATCCCGCGCGTGCCACTCTGGCCGTAGGCCTCCAGGAGGCTGAGCGCATCGCGTTCTATGACGGTGTCGACTTCGGTGTTGATGAAACGGGTGGTCAGCAGATAGATGACAAAGACCAGTGCGACCAGGGCTGTCGCAAAACTGGCCGCGTAGACCATCGACAGCCGCAGGGCCGAGGTCCGCACTTCAGTCTGCCCGGAGCGTGTAGCCCGCGCCGCGCACGGTATGGATAAGCGGCTTGTCAAAGCCCTTGTCGACCGCCTGGCGCAGCCGGCTCAGGTGCACGTCGATCACGTTGGTTTGCGGATCGAAGTGGAGATCCCAGACACCCTCCAGGAGCATCGTGCGGGTGACCACCTGCCCCGTCCGGCGCAGCAGGAACTCAAGCAGCTTGAATTCGCGGGCCGTCAGGTCAATCCGCCGCCCGGCACGGGCGACCGTCCTCGCGAGAATGTCCATTTCCAGGTCAGCCAGTCGCAGCTTCATTTCCGGCACGGGTGACGCCTGACCCCGGCGCAGCAGGGCTTCGATGCGCGCGAGAAGTTCGGAAAAGGCGAACGGCTTGGTCAGGTAATCGTCGCCGCCGGATCGCAAGCCTTCCACCCGGTGGTCCACGGAACCTAAGGCCGAGAGGATCAGAACCGGCGTGCGGTTACCCTGCTTGCGCAGGATCTCGATGATGGTCAACCCGTCGAGGTGCGGCAGCATCCGGTCAGCAACGATGCCGTCGTACTTGTGCTCCGTTGCCTGGAAAAGGCCATCACGGCCGTCCGCCGCGTGATCCACGCGGTAGCCGGCTTCGTTGAGTGCCTTGACCAGGTACCCCGCTGCGTCCCGGTCGTCTTCGATCAGCAGCAGATTCATGCCCGAATCGTAGCAGCTACCCGTTTGCGCCCGCGGCCCGGGCCGTAATCAGGGCCGCGGCCCGGGCCGCAATCAGGGCGCCTCATCCCGTGATCGTCAGTGGCAGGAACAGCCGGATCTGCTCCCGCTGAACCAGCAGTGGAACGGGTTCGCCCTTCGGCAGTTTGCCGGCGAGGCCCGCAAGTTCCTGCGGGCTACCGACGGGCTGATTACCGACCTGAAGAATAATGTCGCCATTGTTTACGCCGGCCCGCGCCGCGGGTCCCTCAGCGACTCCAGTCACGAGCACACCGCCGGACTCGATCCCGGCTTGCTCGCGCTGCTCCGGCGTCAACGCCGCCACCTGCAAGTTGAGAATACCGGGCTTCTGATCTGACCCTTCGTTCGCGGCAACCGTCTCACCATCGGCTGGCTTGAGTTGCGCGATCGTCACGCTGATCTCACGGGGCTTTCTGTCCCGCCAGACCGTAAGCGCAACCCGCGTGCCGGGCTTCGTCTCGCCAACCAGCGGCGGCAGGTCGGCCGACTGGCTGATCGGGCGGCCATCGAATTCAAGAATGACATCGCCGGACTTGAGGCCTGCCTTGCTGGCGGGTCCGGTAACGTCGACCTGGCCGACCAGAGCGCCAGCGGGTTTGTCGAGCCCGAAGGACTTCGCGAGTTCGCCATTCATGCCCTGGATGCCGACGCCGAGCCAGCCGCGCTCGACACGGCCGCTGGCAGCGAGTTGTTTCGAGACACTGACCGCCGTGTTGACCGGAATCGCGAAGGACAGCCCCATGTAGCCGCCGCTGCGGCTGAAGATCTGGGAATTGATCCCGACGACCTCGCCACGCGTATTGAACAGCGGGCCACCGGAATTGCCGGGGTTTACCGCGACGTCGGTCTGGATGAAAGGCACGTAATTGCCGTCTGGCAGGCTGCGACCGAGGGCGCTGACGATGCCCTGCGTCGCCGTGTGCTCGAGCCCGAAAGGTGAGCCAATGGCCAGCACCCAGTCGCCAACCTCCAGCTTCGACGAATCGCCGAGCTGCACGGTGGGCAAGCCCTCGGCATCGATCTTGAGCAAGGCCACGTCCGAGGCCTTGTCGAGCCCGAGTACTGTCGCCTTCTTCTCCGAGTTGTCGGCCAGCTTCACGAGTATTTCGTCGGCCCCGTCAACGACGTGGGCATTGGTCAGGATCTGCCCGTCGGCCGAGATGATGAAACCCGAGCCCAGCGAATTCGCCTCGCGCGGAACGGGTCCGGATCCGGATCCGGGTCCGGGCATGCCGCGGAACGGGCGGAAAAACTCCTCGAGGCCGGGCGGCACACCGTGCATCGGGTTTTTCGCGGACAGCTGCTGGGTCGTGCTGATGTTCACGACACTGGCCTGGTTCTGCTTGATGATTGCCTTGAAATCCGGATGGTCGGCGCTGGCCGGAACACTGACCAGCATTGCGGACGCCGTAACGGCCGCCAGTACCAGCGGCACTTGGTAGCGCATGATTCAGATCCTGTTTTGAGAGGGGGTTGAAGCAGTCATGAGGCAGGCAAGGTTGGTGACACCGACGGACGGCGGGGCCGTATTCGCCTGATACAGGAGGGGGCAGAAGTCAGGTTGTCCCGTGCCCGCACCACCCGCCGGTGCCACTCAAGTAGTCTTTACGAAGGTAGGCCCGTCACGTTGTGCCGTTCGAGGGGGTGACTCGTCAGGCACGGGTACATAGTGGACCACGGCCCATCGCGGGAGCGTTGCGGACAACTTAAGATTTCTTAATCTGGATCAGGCTTGAGGGTCGCGAAGCGCTCCCGCCAGGCGCCGGGCGGCTGGCTGACGTCGTTCGAAAGCTCGAACGTGGTGTGGCGTGCGGCCGGCTGGCGCAGCGCCTCGATCAGGACCAGGGCCAGGTCGTCGCGCGACAAGGTACTGCGCAACAGGGGACGCCAGACGTCACCCTGCGTAAGCCGAAGGCCTTTCTGGCCCCCGGGCTCATTCACGAGGCCGGCCGGACGGACGATCGTGTAAGGCAGGCCGCTGGCCCGCAGGTACTCCTCGCCCTTGAAGCGCCAGCCAAGTGCACCCTTGGTGGCCTTGTTGAACGGATGCGCGGGATCCGTCACGCCGATGGCCGTGAGCAGCACGAAATGCTCGACCCGCCCTGCAACAGCGGCATCGACCAGATTGCGCACGCCGCCATAGTCGACGAACTCGGCACTGTTGTCGCCAGTCAGCTGGTTGGCGCCAATCACGCTGATCACGAGATCCACGCCGCGCATGGCGACCAGTACCTGCGCCGGATCGCGAACATCGCACTCGATCCAGTCAAAGCTCTCATAGTCCGCACCAAGGCGCTCAAGGGCTGCCGCCCGATCCCGCGTCATGGCCCGGAATCGCAAGCCTTCGGCATGCAGGTGCTGGACCACGTAGCGTCCGGCGCGACCGGAGGCCCCGGCCACGAGAATAGTCTTGCCCTTGAGTGCCGCCGCCTCACCGCGATCAGCACTGGACTGCGCGCTGCAACCCGCAAGCAGAATGACCATGAGGCAGGCAATCGACAGCAGGCGTGTGCGCACGATCAGCCCCTGAACACGGCGATGCCGGCCAGCGACCGGAATGGCGCGGTGAACCCGGTGTCCATCTGCTGCACGATCTTCTCCGTATTCAGGTTGATGCGCGCAGCGACGCCCGTCCAGACATTGGCCGCCAGAACGTACTGCGGGTCGACATCCGGCGTCACCTGCGCCCAGCCGTAACCCGGCAGCGGAATGTGCTGGAGGACC
>CAZPNN010000277.1:0-4044 GCA_964587605.1 uncultured Chromatiaceae bacterium | reverse complement strand
CAGGGCGGGACCGTTGGGTGGTTGATCGCGATGTCGAACGCTTCCTGGCGGCTGACAGGGGTCGAACGGACAGCCGGAGCCCCATGGCGCGCAGAACTGCCAGCAGACTCCGCAGTTCGGGGTTGCCGCCCCCTGCAAGGGTTCGATACAGGGAATTGACGTTGAGGCCCGCCGACCTGGCTACCTGGCTCAGCCCGCCAAATGCCCTGGCCAGATGCTTAAGCGCCATCAGCAGTTCCTGCTGGTTGCCATCTTCCATGACAGTCTCCAGATAGGCAGCGGCAAACTTTGGATCACGCCGGAAGCTGTCGGCCGTCGCTTCTTCATAGTTGATGTGCGGCGGCCGTGTCGAATTTCGATTCATGACGATCTATCCTTGTAGTCGTGCCAAAAGCGGACAGCGCGGCTGATATCAGAGTCCTGGCTGCGCTTGTCTCCGCCTGCCAGCAGAATGACCACCGTCCCGCTGGCCCGACCGAAGTACACCCGGTAACCTGGGCCCCGGTCGACTCGCAATTCCCATACGCCATCCCGGCAGGGCATATGGTCGCCGAGGTTTCCGGCAGCGATGCGATCGAGGCGCCGCTGTACTGCAAGTCGACCCGGGAAATCTCCCAGCCCGTCCAGCCACTCTTTGAAGGGCACTCGTCCCGAAACTGTTTGATAGATCAGGATATCCACGGGCATGATTCGCTTTTAAGCGAAGTGTGTCAAGGAACGGGTTGGGGCAGAGTAGGAGTGTTCAGGCCAGGGATTCGACTGGAGAAACTCCAGGGTTTGTCGTGAAAAGCGCGAATGCGGCTGAAGCCGTTCCTGTATGGAGTATTTCCGGGACAATGGGTGGCATGCCGGACTCGATCCCCCGCAAACCCCCCGTCCGCGACGGCCTAGAGCCCAGCGCCGACTTCGACCGCGCGCTCGCGCTGATCGAGGGCGGCGACGAGCACGTCTTCATCACGGGCCGCGCCGGCACTGGCAAGACCACGTTGCTCCACCTGCTGCGCGACGAGACGATCCGCAACGTGGCGGTCGTCGCGCCGACCGGCCTCGCCGCGATTCACGTGGGTGGTCAGACGATTCACTCCTTCTTCCGTCTGCCGCCGCGCTTCGTCGACACGCGCGAGCTGCGCGCGATGCGTAACACGGGGGTCATGAAGGCGCTGGACCTTTTGATCATCGACGAGGTGTCGATGGTGCGCGCCGACCTGATGGACGGCATCGACCAGATGCTGCGCCTGAACCGTCGCAACAACGAGCCCTTTGGCGGCGTGCAGCTCGCGATGTTCGGCGACCTCTGGCAATTGCCGCCCGTGGTACGGGAGGCCGAGCTCAAGGAGTACTTTGACGAAACCTACGGTGGCCCGTATTTCTTCCAGGCACTGGTCTGGCGCGAGTGCGCCGGGCGCTCGGTGGATCTCGAAAAGATCTACCGGCAGAAGGACGACGCCGGCTTCCGCAACATCCTCCAGCACGTCCGCGACGGTGAGCCGAACGAGGAGATTCTCGACGCGCTGAACGCCCGCGTGCTGCCGAAGGCGAAACTGCCGGACCCCGACAGCCACATCGTGCTCACGGCCACCAACGACGCTGCCTTTCGCGAGAACAGCCGGCGCCTTTTCGCGCTGCCGGGCAAGGCGAAGGTCTACACGGCCGAAGTGACCGGCAAGTTCGATGCCGGCGCCTTTCCCACCGAGCCCGCGCTGACGCTGAAGGTGGGCGCGAAGGTGATGTTCCTGAAGAATGATCCGGAGAAGCGCTGGATCAACGGCTCGTGGGGTCTGGTTACCAAACTCGGCGATGAGGGTCCAACTGTGCAGCTCGACGACGGCACCAGTCACGAGGTTCGCAAGACCGCCTGGGAAAACATGACCTACCAGTACGACCGCGCGTCGAAGCAGATCACCCGCGAGCAGATCGGCGCGTACAGGCAGTTGCCGCTGCGCCTCGGCTGGGCGATCACGATTCACAAGAGCCAGGGGCAGACCTTCGACCGGGTGTACATCGACCTCGGCCGCGGGGCCTTCAGTCACGGGCAGACCTACGTCGCGCTGTCCCGTTGCCGCAGTCTCGCGGGTCTGGCGCTGGCCCACCCGGTCCGCGAGCGGGACGTGATCCTGGACGAGCAGATCGGTGACTACCGCCGGATATTTCCGGCGTCGTTGTAGGGCGCTGCGTCGGACGAGAGTTCAGGTAATAGCCCTGCTGTCGTCTTTCTGACCTCTCCAACTGGTTTTAATGCTGGACGGGCCGCGGCCCCGGGTGGCCCAATTGAGCAGCAATTCCGCGTCGCCGGGGGACAGTGCTAGCATAATGCTGGCATGAACCGGGACTCCGCAACCCTGACCATCCGCAATGTCCCGGCCCGGGTGGTTCGCGGCCTGAAAGCTCTGGCCCGGCGTCGCAACCAGTCGATGGAGCAGGAAGTGCGCGATATCCTGGAGGAGTACGTAGCTGAACGGGCCTCGATCCTGAAGCAGATTGAGGCTTCATGGACGCGTCAGACCCGCCGTCCAACGGCCGACGAAATCGACGCGTGGATCTCGGCGGGCCGCGACATGCCACCATCTGAATGAAGGCGGTCGTCGACACGAACGTTATTGCCTACTTCGTTCTTGGTACCGTGGCATTCGTCGACGAAGTGCGCCCCTTCTGGTCCTCAGTTTCCGAATTGCTTTCCCCAACTCTCTGGGAGGCGGAATTTGGGAACGTCGTGTGGATGGCAGTCCGGGCCGGCGCGCTCCCGGCCAATGAAGCACCCGCCAAGGTGAATCTGGCCGGCCGTCTCGGGATCCATTCCATTTCGAACCGCCGCCTCTGGCAAGGAGCGGTGCTGCGGGCAATTCAGTCAGGTGCTGCGGTTTACGACACGCTGTTCGTGGAACTGGCGGAGCGCGAAGGAGTGCCTTTGGTTACTTTCGATGCCAAGCTGATCCGGGCATGGCCCGATATATGTGTACGCCCGCGGGATTTTCGGGGTCGCGCCTGAAGCCGCTCCTACACCCCGATTGCCGTCTCGCGATTGACCAACGGCCCGTCCTTCTCCCAGAACGGCGGGAATCGCATCGCGACAGCAGAGCAGGCCAGCGCGATGGCGTGGAAGCCGGCGAACAGCAGTGCGTTGCCGAACAGCGTGAAGTGGGTGAGCGCAATCAGCAGGAAGGGCATGTGTGCGAACAGCACCTTCTTCGCGTTGGTGGAACGGATGTTGTGCGGTGGCGAAACGTGGATGTCCCACCAGCCGGACTGGTAGATCTGCCCGTAGCCGGACAGCAGGAAGAACACCAGCAGGGCCGTCACCCAGCGGGCGAAGCCAAAGTCTTCCACCAGAGCCCACAACACCAGTGTGAGTTGGGCAGAACAGAGGCCCCAGACCAGGCCGAACAGCAGCTGCGGCACCAGGTACAGCTTGCGGTCGTACGTCAGCGTGCCCCGGGGCCACCAGTACAAGTACCCCCAGGCCGTGGCGGCTGCCCATAAGGCCGTCAGGCCGAGCCACAGCGGGTTTGCCAGCTGTTCTGGCAGCACCCGGGGCGCATGCACCAGCACGCCGAGGACGCCCGTGGCCCAGCTCAGAACAAGGATGACGCTGAAGTAGAGGGCCGCCCGCAGCCAGGCGAGTGGCGGGCTGTGGACGTTGTCCGGGTGCCTGTTCCGCACGACCAGGAAGACCTGCGCAAGAACGGAGGCGAGCAGAAGCACGCCGAGGATCAACCAGTCCTCGGGCGCACCCGTGTAGACGCGCGGCGAGCTGAAAATGGCTTGTTACCCCTCGATCCTGAGCCTAGCACACGCCCGGCCGGTCCTGTCCGGGGTGCAAATTGTGAGCTCCGTATCTTGGATTTTCCGGATGGAAACCGGATACTCACCAGCGTCCCCACGGGCTAAATGCCCACTCGCAAAGGAGGTGATCCAATGTCTAGTGAGAATTTCGCGGTGTCTATCCACCCTACGTGTCTCTGTCTGACCGTGGACCAGCCCCTGACGGTGGCTGGATAGATTGATGGCCTCCACTTGCAGGTCGAGCGCGGCCCCGTTTGAAGGGTT
>CAZPNN010000276.1:0-5478 GCA_964587605.1 uncultured Chromatiaceae bacterium | reverse complement strand
CCACGTGCCGGTGGAATCTGGGTAGAAAGGAGCAAGGTTTGTGCCAGCCCTGCCCGGTCACACCCTGAACCAGCAGCAGAATCCTTATGTGAAGGCCGCGAACAAAAATTGTCAGTTACTGACAATCATTGCCATGACCGGCGCCATCCGCGTCGGAATGTGCGCCAGTTCACCGTTTGCCTGCCCGCCGTGCAGGCAAAAGCACCACCCCCGGTTGGGCGTATATTTGGCCGTCTCCGACCCGCACCCAGGAACCGGCCCATGCAACCCCAGGCCAGCCCGGCCGCCGACGACTTTGACCTGGAAGCGCGCTTCCGGGCGCTGATCGCGCAAGTCGATAACCAGATGCCGCTGACTGCCGTCGCGGTGGACCCGGACCTGGCGGCACCGAAGTCGTTCCTCAAGATCCTGAAGGCCCGCCACATGAACTGGCGAACCGAGCGTTACCGCAAGGTCTTTGGCATGCGCTTTTCCATGAAGTTGCCGCAGCTGGACCAGATGAACTTCATCATGTACCCCGAGCCGGGGTACGACATGCCGATATTCCTGTTCTTCTGCCTGCTCACCGGCCGCAAGGCCATCTGTCACGTCAACATCAACTGCATGCTCACCGACGAGCCCTACCTGCAAAAGTGGGTGGCGCCGCTCGTCGAGGCGCAGAAAAAGTACGGCTCTTTCGAGTGCGCCGACCGCTATCCCGACTGGATGCAGAAGTGGCGCACGCCGGCGGGAATTTACGGGATGTTCCCCAGGGAACGCTTCGATTCCTTCATGCGCTGCGGAACCGAGTACCTGGACATCTACCTCACGCTCGCGCGCGATGCGGAGCCCGTGCGCGATACTGATCATCTGGCACGGATCCAGAAGGCCCAGGCACAGTTCATCGACGACATTCGCACCCAGGACAAGGCCCAGGGCATGATGGCAAAATTGATCGGCAAGGAAACCGCGAAGCGGATCTTTTACGAAGTCACGACCTGAGCTACGGCGGGTCCGCCGGCACTTCGGTCAATTGCAGCTGAACGCCGTCCAAGAGCGCCCGGTTGAGATCCCGGACCTGCCAGCCTTCTGCACCGGTCCGCACGGGGCCACTGAAAGCTGCGTCGCCAAGACGCGCAAGCTCATCCGACAGCGAATCAACTCCCAGGGAGAGCAGGAAGAAGCCCTCACCGTGGGCCGCCAGGAACCGGCCCGGCACGGAATCGGTCCGCGTCGGCTGAACCAGCACCAGCCACGTTTCACCAAGCCGGAAGCGGGCCGCTATGACGCCGCGCTCGGTGAGTTCATCGCGCCGGGCGACCGGCATGCCCAGCAACTTCTCCCAAATGGGCACCGTCGCGTCCAGATCACGGACGATGAAGTTGAGATGGTGAATGCCGTGTGCCATGACATTGCGCCCTGCGGCTGACCCGTGAACTGGCCGCTATACTGCATCATCCCGCGATAATCGACGCCAGGCAGGAACCACGTGACTGAATCGGGGCCAGTGCCGAAGGCCGCCTTGACGGCAAACGACCTGGCGGCCTGCCGCCCGGCGCTGATGCGCTATGCCCGGCTGCAGATCCGGGAACCCGCGCTGGCCGAGGACCTGGTCCAGAACACGCTGATCGCTGCCCTGCAATCCATCGCGAGCTTTCGCGGGGAGGCCGCACCGGTTACCTGGCTGATCGGCATCTTGAAGCGCCAGATCATCGATCATCACCGCCGCTCGGCACGCGAGGTGTCGCTGCCGATGGCGGCGGACGGCGACGACGGCAACACGGACTTGCTTGAGCGGCTCTTTGCTGAGGACGGCCACTGGCTCACAAAACCGGCTGTCTGGGACGATCCGGAGCAGAGCCTGCAGCAGGAGGCGTTCCTGTCGGTACTGGAGCAGTGCCTTAAGGGCCTGGCCGGGCAGTCGGGGCGCGTGTTTGCCATGCGTGAGATCCTGGAACTGGAGCCGGCGGAAATCTGTAAGGATCTGGGCCTCTCGCAGTCCAATTACTGGGTGCTGATGCACCGCGCCCGTTTGCGGCTCCGCCACTGCGTGGAGCGAGGCTGGATCGCCGAAAACCCGGCGAAACCTTAAGAGGAACTGACGCCCTGGACACCTGCCGCGACATCTCTGCCCTGGTTTCCCGTGCCATGGACACCCGGCTGCCCTTCGGGGAACGAGTGCGCGTACGCCTGCACCTGGCAATCTGCAGCGCCTGCCGGCAATTCTCTCGCCACCTGCAAATCCTGCGCGCGGCAACTCGCCAGCTCCGAGAACGAGCCGAAAAAGGGGACATGCCGAATTAAAAAAGGGGCCATGCCTGATTTCCCCGCGGGAAATCAGGCATGGCCCCTTTATTTGATCCTTTTTTGATCAGGGCATGCGGATGCGGCCTCCGCCGCCCGGCATCCCGCCGCCACCCATGCCACCACCGAACCCGCCACCGGCTTCGGGCACGATCAGCGAGGACGCCTGTTCCCGGCGCATTTCTTCCAGCTTCTGCATCGTTTCCTGTAGCGCGCCGTTCGCCGCCGTCGCAAAGTTCTGCACGGCCTGCTCGAGGTTGTCGCCCGGAATCTCGAAGTTGAGTGGCAAGGCGCCCATGCGCGACATGAGCTGGGTCTGCCCTACAAATAACACAGGCCGGGCCGGGTCCGGCTTGCCGGTCTTGTCAATCGGCGTGAGGCGCTGGATCGTCCCCACCCGACGGTCGGTGATGATTTCTTCCTGATAGAGGTCGCCCTCCTCCATTTTGAGTTCCAGGTCCAGGGGTTCTGCGGCCATCAGCTTTCGTCCGGGGAAAAAGGGGGCGGAAAGAATAGCAGACCGGCCCGCCCTGGCCGATATTGCTACCATCGGCCGGATGGAAAACCCCGGAAACAGCCCCGTCGGCGACAGCTCGCTCGCCTACCAGGACCTGTCACCGGACGACATCCTGTCGTCGGTGGAAAGCCTCGGCTTTCGCACCGACGGGCGGCTGCTGACGCTGAACAGTTACGAGAACCGCGTGTACCGGGTGGGCATCGAGGACGAGGCTCCTGTGGTCCCCAAGTTCTACCGGCCGGGACGCTGGACCGACGCCGCCATCCAGGAGGAGCACGACTTCACGCTCGAACTGGCCGCAGAGGAGATCCCCGTGGCCGCGCCCTTCGACCGGGACGGACACACGCTGCATCACCGGGGCGCTTTCCGTTTTGCCGTCTACCCCTGCGTCGGCGGGCGGGCGCCGGAACTGGACGATCGGAAGCTGCTGCGGCAGCTCGGTCGCTTCGTGGCGCGCATTCACCTGTGCGGCCAGCGCGCCAGCTTCAAGCACCGGCCGCGATTGAGTGTGCATTCCTACGGCGAAACATCCCGGCAGTTCCTGCTCGACGCCGCCTATATCCCGGATGACATCCGCGCCGCCTACGAAAGTGTCTGCGAGGCGGCGCTGGATCGCGTTCAGTTCTGCTACGAGCGCGCGGGCGAACCGCGGGAACTGCGCATCCACGGCGACTTCCACCCGGGCAATGTTCTGGTGCTCGACGATGTCGTGCACATCGTGGACTTCGACGACACCTGCACGGCGCCGGCGGTGCAGGATCTTTGGATGTTCCTGTCCGGCGACCGGCACGAGCAGACGCCGCAGCTGGCCGAGTTGCTGGCCGGCTACACTGAGTTTCGCGAGTTCGATGGTGCCGAGCTGAACCTGATCGAAGCACTACGGACGCTGCGAATCATGCACTATTCCGCATGGCTGGCCCGCCGCTGGGCCGACCCTGCCTTTAAGGTCGCCTTTCCCTGGTTCGGCGGCAATCGCTACTGGGACGAGCACGTACTCGCGCTTCGGGAGCAGATTGCCCTGATGGATGAAGAGCCGTTGCGCTGGGAACCGGTATGAACACGCTGCACTTCGTCGCGACGCCGCTATTGTTCATTGTCGGCTTCACGACCGCAGTTGCCGACAGCACAGCCGACAGCACAGCCGCCACCGCGAGCCCGGCCGCTGCGGCCATGATTGCGGAACTGGGTATCGAGGAAGCCCCGCGCCCGGTGCGGGAGAAAAAGGGCTGGCGCAAACCTGAGCGCATCCTGGTTCGCGCCGAATCACCAGTACGCCTCGCGGCCTTCAGGACGATCGCCCCTGACGTGGAGTTCATTGCCGTCAAGGATGAGGCCGAAGCCGTTGCTGCCATTGCCGATGCCGACGCGATTCTCGGTTTCTGCGACCCGGCCATCGTCGCCGCCGGCAATGCCCTGCGCTGGATCCAGCTGTTCAGCGCGGGCGCCGGACCCTGCGCGGAGATTCCGGCCATGCGGGACCGGAACATCATCCTCACGAATATGCAGCGCATCGCCGGACCCGAAATTGCCGAGCACGCGCTGGCCATGCTGCTGGCCTTGACGCGGGGCCTGCGCACCTGGCTGCCAGAGCAACACAAGGGCCGGTGGGACAGCACGGCGTTTCCTATGGGGAAAATGTGGGAACTGAGAGGCCGGACGATGCTCGTCGTCGGCCTGGGGGGCATCGGCACGGAACTGGCGAGGCGCGCCCACGGTCTTGGCATGCGCGTCGTCGCGACGCGCGCCTCGGCGGCGGACAAGCCCTCGTTTGTGGACTACGTGGGCAAGCCCGGAGAGCTGCTCAAGCTGGCCGCCGATGCAGACGTGGTCGTGAATTGCACTCCACTGATACCCTCAACACTGAACCTGTTTGACGCCGAATTCTTTGCAGCGATGAAAACCGGCGGCTACTTCATCAATGTGGGTCGCGGCAAGAGCGTGGTGCAGGACGATCTGGTCGCCGCCCTGAAATCGGGTCACTTGGCTGGCGCGGGTCTCGACGTCACCGAACCGGAGCCCTTGCCCGCGGATCACCCGTTGTGGCAATTGCCAAACGTGATCATCACGCCGCACGTCGCCGCGACGTCGGACCGGGTATTCGCGCGCGTGTTCCTGCTGGCGCAGGAGAACGTCCGGCGCTACACGCGGGGGGAGCCGTTGCTGTCGGTGGTGGATATTGAGCGGGGCTACTAGCGGCAGACTTGCTGCGGGCCTTGCCGACCCGCTAATCAATGTGCCTTGTCGAGTCCCAGCCGCGGAATCTCGATCGCCGGGCAGCGGTCCATGATTACGGTGAGCCCGGCAGCGCAACCCCTCTCGGCCGCCTCGGCATTGATGACGCCGAGCTGCATCCAGACTGCTTTCGCGCCAATCTTGATTGCCTCGTCCATGACCAGACCAACGAAGTCAGAATTGCGAAACACGTCGACCATGTCGACCGGCTGTCCAATGGACGCCAGGTCGGCGTACACCGTTTCGCCCAGCAGCGTCTGCCCAGCCAGCTTCGGATTCACCGGGATGCACCGGTAGCCGCACGACTGCAGATAGCGCATGACGCCGTGGGACGCGCGATGGGTCTTGTCGGAGGCCCCTACCACAGCGATGGTCTTCGCACTACGCAGCGTAGTGGCAATCAGGTTGTCTTCTGCGTTCACGCTCCCCCCTCACACCAGAATCGG
>CAZPNN010000275.1:0-6634 GCA_964587605.1 uncultured Chromatiaceae bacterium | reverse complement strand
TCCAGCAGCAGCAGGTCACCGGCCGTCTGCGCCAGTGCGCTCCCTGACCGCAGGACCATCGACACGTCGGCGACCGCCAGGACCGGCGCGTCGTTGATGCCGTCACCCACCATCAGAACCGGCGTTCCGCCCGCCTGCAGGGCCTCGAGCCGGGCCACCTTGGCAGCCGGCGACAGCCGCGCCTGCCACTGCGCAATGCCGAGCGACTGCGCCACGCGGCGGACCGGGCCGGGAGCATCGCCGCTGGCAATCTCGACGTCGAGTCCAAGGCTGCGCAGCGCCGCTACAGCTTCCCGGGCATCGGGGCGGACAGTCTCTTGCAGGTCGAAGCGGGCCAGAAGGCCGTCGTCATCACTGAGGAATATTCCAGCGTCGATACTCCCGGTTCGCGCATCCGTCACAAACTCACGCCGACCGAGGCGGTAGTCGCGACCGTCGATCCGGCCCGTGATGCCCTGCCCCGCCGTCTCCCGGACGTACCCGGCCTCTACCGCCGGCTGTTCGTGGCCGCGAAACGCGCTCGCCAGCGGGTGGCTGGAACCGCGTGCCAGCGCGGCGGCAAGGCCCAGCAGCGAGGCCTCGCTGGCACCCGCACGCAGGGCGCTCACCGCAACGTCCGGTCGGCCCGTCGTCAGCGTGCCTGTCTTGTCGAGCAGCACGTGCCGGACAGTGGCAAGCTGTTCCAGGGCGGTGGCGCTGATGGACAGCAGCCCGAGGCGGGCCAGCGCCGAGTTGGCACAGGCGATCACCGCAGGTGCCGCGAGCGACAGGGCACACGGACAGGCGACGACCAGTACGGCCACCGTGTTCGCCAGCGCCACTTCCGGACGCAGCAACAGCCACAGCAGGCTTACCGCCGTGGCGATCGCCAGCACAGCCACCGAAAAGTTGCGCGCCATGCGCTCGGCCAGAGTCAGCAGCGCCGGCTTCGCCAGGCGCGACCGCTCGAGCAGTCGGAGTACGGCGGCCAGCTCCGTCTGCTCGCCGGTGGCCGTGACGCGAACCTGCACACCCGACCCGAGATTGATGCTGCCGCTGATCACCCGCGAGCCCACCGCCCGTGGCACGGGCGCCGCTTCGCCGGTCAGGCAGGCTTCGTTGAAGACCGACTCACCAGCCACGATGGTGCCGTCCGCCGCCACGGGATCGCCCTGGTTCACCAGGATCTCGTCGTCGGGCCTCAAGCTCCCGACCGGCACGAGGCTGGTGCGGCCATTCGCAAGCCGCAGTACCCGTGACGGAAGCAGCCAGGCCAGCGCCTCGGTGACCGTACCCACCTCGTGGCGCGACGACATTTCCACGAAGCGGGCCGCCGTGATGAAGAACAGGAACATGGTGACCGCGTCGAAGTACACCTCGCCGGTGCCGGCAAAAGTGTTCCAGATGCTGGCCAGCAGGGCGGCACCGATGCCGAGGCCCACCGGTACATCCATTGCAGGACGCCGGGCCCGCAACTGGGCCAGCGCTGCCCGGAAAATCGGCGCACCGGCATAGATCGTCACCGGCAGGGTGACCAGCAAACTGCAGTAGCGCAGGAAATTGACCAGCGCGGGATCCATGCGGAAGTCGTCGCTCGCGTACAGCGCAAAGGCCAGCATCATGACCTGCATCATGCCGAAGCCCGAGACCGCGAGGCGCTTCAGGGCGGCACGCCGGGCCTGCTTGCGTTCACTGCTCGCGGCCGCGCTCCCGGCGACACTTGCGGAAAAGCCGAGCTTGCGGATCTCGCGAAGAATCCGCTCGATGCCGTCGTCGGCCTGGCCGTCGAAATCAACCCGGGCCTCGGCCGTTGCCGGATCGACCCGCACGCCGGCGAGTCCCGGCAGCGGGCGCAAGGCGTCCTCGATCTGCAACGCGCAGGCTGCGCAACCCATACCGCCGATCTGCAACTGGATGGTGGTCACGCGTCAGCCACCTGGAGCATCCACGGGTCGCGGTGCCGTAAGCCGTTCGCTGTAGACCTCGGGGTCCGGTTTGAGGCTGGTCAGAGCCACCATCAGGCCGCCGCCAACGAACGCCAGCAGCGGTAGCAGAACGACGAGCCACATCACAGGCACCTGGTACCAGCGGGTGGGATCTGCGGGCGGTGTGGACGGTGTCATCGGCTGGCTTCCGGCACAAAGAACCGGGTTTCGCGTTCCGCGATCAGGCCCGGGGTGTCGGTAGCGCGGATCGAAATGCTGAAATTGCGCGGCGCAAGGGCGAGATCGTCAGCCCGCACGCGAATCCGGGCCGGCACTGCCCGGACCTCGCCGGCGCTGACCTCAACCGGCTCGGCATCCACCTGCAGCAACCCACCAGTTTCTGTTTCGATCACGTAGCGATGCGCCCGGTCGTCCTTGTTAAGTAGGCGCAGGCTGTAGACGTTCTCCACGTCACCGCCGGGCAACACACGATAGAGCGCATTGCGGTCACGGAGCACATCGAGCCCGATCGGTTCACGCAGGTACAGCGAGAACGAAAAACCAATGGCCAGCACTGCGAGCAGGCCTCCGTAGATCAACACGCGCGGGCGCAGGTAGTGGCCAGCCCCACCCTGAAGCTCGCGTTCCGTGGCGTAGCGAATCAGACCGGGTGCGTAGCCGACACGGTCCATCACGTCGTCGCAGGCGTCGACACAGGCGGCACAGGCAATGCACTCGTACTGCAGCCCCTTGCGGATATCGATGCCGGTCGGGCAGACCTGCACGCAGATCGTGCAGTCCACACAGTCACCAAGACCGGCGATCTTCGGATCGACGCCCCGCTTCCTCGCCCCCCGGGGCTCGCCACGTTTGGGGTCGTAAGACACGATCAGCGTGTCCGCATCGAACATCGCACTCTGGAAACGGGCGTACGGGCACATGTACAGGCACACCTGCTCACGCAGGAAGCCAGCGTTACCGTAGGTCGCAAAACCGTAGAAGAAAATCCAGAAGGCTTCCCAGCCGCCGAGCTCAAGGTTCCACAGCGCGGCGCCGAGCTCGCGGGCCGGAGTGAAATAGGCCACGAAACTGAAGCCCGTGAACGCCGCGAAGCTGATCCACAGCGTCTGCTTCATCGCCTTGCGCGTCACCCACTCCGCCGTCCAGGGCGCGCGGTCGAGCTTGAGGCGCCGCGGACGGTCGCCCTCCACCCAGCGTTCGAGAGCCAGAAATGCTTCGGTCCACACGGTTTGCGGGCAGGCGTAGCCGCACCACACGCGACCGGCGACAGCCGTGACAAAGAACAGCGTCAGCGCGGCCAGGATCAGCAGCCAGCTGAGATACAGGAAATCCTGCGGCCACAGCGTCAGGCCGAAGAGGTGAAATTTTCGCGCCGGCAGATCAAACAGCACCGCCTGCCGCCCGTTCCACTGGAGCCACGGCAGCCCGTAGTAGATGCTGAGGAGTGCGACGCCTGCCAGCGTGCGCAAGCGGGCAAACCGGCCCGTCACTTCGCGCGGATAGACCTTGCGCTGCTTTTCGAAGAGGGAGATGACCTCGCCACCGGCAGGGGCCGGAGCACGGGCGGGAGCACCGTTCATGGCCGGTCACCCCTCGGCGCCGGGCTCTGCGTCAGGACCGTGGTCAGTACGCCGGCGACGGCGCCGACCAGCCACAGCAGGAAAAACCCGATGCTGTAGATGCCGGTGCGCGTCAGCCACCAGGGCTCCGCACCCGGCTCACCCGTGTCGAGTCCGCTGATGATCACCTGGGGATCGAGTGCGGCGAAGACCAGCATGGTGCCGACGCTGGCCGCCAGGAACGAAGACCAGCCGATGGCAGCTACCACCTGCCGACGCGGAGGCCACCGGCGGATCGCTGGCAGATCATCTGTTGCCTGCGGATCCATCGTCGTTCTTCCCGGTGCCGCCAGGACCAGCAACAGACACAGTCAGGCTGAGCACGTAGGCCGCCATGAGACGGACGCGCTCCGGTCCCAACAGCGCCTCGTGAGCCGGCATCTCGTTGTAGCGCCCTTCGGCCACGGACACGCGCAGCGCTTCGGGATCGGCGCCAAACAGCCAGATGTCGTCGGTCAGGTTGGGCGCACCCAGCGCCTGGTTGCCGCGCGCGTCGGGCCCATGGCACGCAATGCAGAACATGGCATACCGCGCGGCACCTGCCTGCGCCAGCACCGGATCCGCAGCGGTGCCACTGAGGCCCTGTATGTGCGCCACGACCTCCTTCACGCCATCGTCGCCGAGTACAGCCTGCCAGCCCGGCATCACGCCGGCACGGCCGCCGCCGATGGTCGCCAGCAGCGACTCCGGTGCATTGCCATACAGCCAGTCGTCATCGGTGAGGTTTGGAAAGCCCGGCGCCCCGCGCGCGTCAGAACCGTGGCAACCCGCGCAGCCATTGGCAAACAGGCTGCGCGCCTCGCCCATCGCGTCGGGATCCTGCGCAAGTTCCGGCAGCGACAGTGCCGCAAAGCGCGCGTACCGCGGCGCCTGCACGGCCTTCGCGGCCTGCACTTCTGCTGCGTGCTGATTCTGCTGCGTCCACCCGAGCACGCCAGCGAAATTGCCGAGCCCCGGATAGAAGACGAGGTAACCAAGGCCCCAGACCACAGTGAGCACGAACAGCCAGTACCACCAGCGCGGCAGCGGGGAATTGAGTTCAGTCAGGTCCTCGTCCCAGACGTGCCCGGTATCGGGACCCTCGGATTTGGGAATCGTCGCCTGGCCGTTTGCCTGCAGCAGCCACCACGCGCCGGCGATGTTCGCCAGGCTGACGATGATGATGAACCAGCTCCAGCCGCTCGTCATGGTCGGCTCTCTGGCCGGATCTCCGGCAGGTCATCTTCTTCCAGCGGCAATTGCTCCGCTTCGCGAAATGCCGCACTGGGCCGCCGGCCATACGCCCAGGCCACCACGGCCAGGAATGCCAGCAGCGCAAACGCCGTCGCCAGACCGCGCAGGAGTCCCATCTCCATCACGGCGTGTCCCAGGTGCGGGAAGCACGACCAAGCATCTGCAGGTAGGCGATGAGCGCCTCCATTTCAGTCTTGCCGGCCACCATCTTGCTGGCAGTGGCGATTTCGTCATCGGTGTACGGCACACCAACCGTGCGCAGGGCCTTGAGCTTGCGCGGCGTCAGGTCGGCGTCGAGGATCTCCTCGTCAAGCCAGGGAAACCCGGGCATGTTGGATTCAGGCACCACGTCCCGCGGGTTGATCAGATGAATGCGATGCCAGGCATTCGTGTACCGGCCGCCAACGCGCGCGAGATCGGGCCCGGTACGCTTGGACCCGAACTGGAACGGGTGGTCGTACACGGATTCGCCAGCAACGGAATAGTGGCCGTAGCGCTCCGTCTCCGAGCGCAGGGGGCGGACCATCTGCGAGTGACAGTTGTAACAACCCTCGCGGATATAGATATCCCTGCCTTCCACTTCGAGCGCGGTGTAGGGCACCACGCCGGGAGCGGGCGTCGTGGTTTCTGTCGCGAAGTACAGGGGTACGATCTCGACGAGACCCGCCACGCTGATCACAATCGCGACGAGGACGCCGAGCAGGCCCAGGTTTTTTTCGATCAGATCGTGTTTCATGACGGGTATCAGGCGGTTTGAGCAGAGGGGTGCGGGATTGCCACATCGAGCACTTCGGCCCGCTGGGCAACGGTGCGCCAGACGTTCCAGACCATGACGAACATGCCGCCCAGGATGAGCACACCGCCGAGCAGGCGGATCGCGTAGAAGGGATAGGTGGCACTCAGTGATTCGACGAAGCTGTAGGTCAGCGTCCCGTCGGCATTCGTCGCGCGCCACATCAATCCCTGCATCACACCGGCGATCCACATCGCTGCGACGTACAGCACGATGCCAATGGTCATGATCCAGAAGTGCAGGTCGATCAACCGGGTGCTGTACATCTCCCGGCGACCGTACAGCCGCGGAATCAGGATGTAGAGCGAGCCGATCGAGATCATCGCGACCCAGCCCAGCGCCCCGGAATGCACGTGCCCGATCGTCCAGTCGGTGTAGTGCGAGAGCGCGTTGACCGTGCGGATCGACATCATCGGCCCTTCGAAGGTCGACATCCCGTAGAAGGACAGCGACACGATTAGGAATTTCATGATCGGGTCTGTACGGAGTTTTCCCCAGGCGCCGGACAGGGTCATGATGCCGTTGATCATGCCGCCCCAGGACGGCGCAATGAGAATCAGCGAGAAGACCATGCCGAGCGACTGCGCCCAGTCGGGCAGCGAGGTGTAGTGCAGGTGGTGAGGCCCCGCCCACATGTAGATGGATATCAGGGACCAGAAATGCACGACGGACAGCCGGTAGGAATACACCGGCCGGCCGGCCTGCTTCGGCACGAAGTAGTACATCATGCCGAGGAAGCCCGCCGTCAGGAAGAAGCCGACGGCGTTGTGCCCGTACCACCACTGCACCATCGCGTCCACGGTGCCGGCGTATACCGGATAAGACTTGGTCCAGGTCACGGGCACCGCCGCGCTGTTGACGATGTGCAGCACTGCGATCGTGATGATGTAGGCCGCGAAGAACCAGTTGGCCACATAGATATGGCTGACCCGGCGCTTCGCAAGCGTGCCGAAGAACACGATCGCATACGCGACCCAGACGATCGCGATCAGGATGTCGATTGGCCATTCGAGCTCGGCGTATTCCTTGCTCGAGGTGATGCCGAGCGGCAATGTCACAGCCGC
>CAZPNN010000274.1:0-4689 GCA_964587605.1 uncultured Chromatiaceae bacterium | reverse complement strand
TCGCACGCCGGCAGCGCGAGGACGAAACGGGCACTCGCCGCCTCGAGATCCGCAAGTCCCGTCGCATCGTCCCGGGCGAGTTTAAGCCGACCGATGACGTATCTCGTGTCCAGATCCTCAGGATAGTCGTGACCATAGGCCTCGTAGAGCGGCAGCGGATCGGCATCGCGCCGAAATCGTTCGGTCAAGCTGGCGAGACTCCAGCGCTGCTCCTCGGACAACTCCACTCGCGGCTTTTTTTCCAGCTCAGCCAGCTGTGCCTGCAACGCTGATGTCTCCTCGTAGCGTTCCTTCCACGCCTCAGCGTTTCGCTCCAGCCATTGGCGATCAAATTCCTGCAACACGTCCTGATAGGCGTCCCCCAGCCACGCGTTCGCGGCGCTTGCTGTCACGGCACCCGGCGCCGTCGGCTGGACCCGGATCGCCGCGAGCCTGTCCTTTATCGCGGGATGGGTGTCGTCATGGCTGGTTTCAATCCGGTTAACCTTGGCCACACGCGCGCCTGTTTCCTCGGCTGTCAGGGGTGAGTCCAGGAAATACCTGGCCAGGCCTTCGAATGGCGTTGCCACCGGCGTGGACTCCTGGTCGGCGCGGGCGATCAGGGGTTGCCAGTAGCGTTCGGCAATCGCGTCGGTCTGCACGGCCGTGGTCAGCAGGGCCTCCGCCGCCGTGTGTTTCGACGTAAGCTCTGCGGAAACAGCATCCGCTTCGTACTCGTTTGCCCGCGCGAGGGCGAAGCTGTAGGCACTGAAATAAGGTGCATACCAGTCGAAGAACCTGCGCATTACGCCGGTGCCCCAGCCGCCGCTCTGGTCGAAGGCGTACATCACGCGATACCAACTGGTCCGCGTGCGGTAGATCCAGCCGTTCAGGCGCGAGTGATTACCCGAGAGATGACCAAACTCGTGCGCCAACACGGCGCGCGCCTGCTCGGGGGACAGGGCAAGCAGCAATTGCAGCCCAAGAATCAAGGTATTTCGATACCAGCCGAACACACCCAGGCGTGGTGTTTGCGTGATGCCGGCGTTGAACTCGTCAGTGAGCAGAATTTCGTGGATTGTGATTGCTTGCAGCTGGTTGCGAAGCGCATCGACCTCATCGTACAAGACGGGACAGCGTTCTCGCTCCAGCCTGAATCCCGTCGGCGGATCGATCTTGACCCACAGGGATTTCAATATCGCCCAGACCATAGCGCCAAGCACGATGATCAGCTTCTGCTTTATTAAGATGACGAGAAATACCGTGCTGCTGAACGCGCCCCAAATGCTGCCCGCCACCAGGCCAACCAGGACGAACAGAACGGCGAACAACACTGCATAACCCAACATGCCCAACAACGCCACACGCAGCCGATAAACCTGTGGCCGGGTCGCGACCAGTTCTTCAGCTTCCCGAACGAGACGCTCGAACGTCTCACGCCGTTCAGTCGTGGTGCGTTGGGTCATGGGTCAGTACACCAGTCGTGATCTTCACCTCGTCACACGGCCTCAAGCGCCTGCTTGAGGTCCGCGACCAGATCGTCCGCATCCTCGATGCCGATCGAGATGCGGATGAGGGCGGGCGTGATCGAGAAGCGCTTGAGTTCGTCGACCGGCATTCCTGAGTGCGTCATGGACGCGGGGTGCGAGGCGAGCGTCTCAGTGCCGCCGAGGCTGACCGCCAGCTTGATCACCTGCAATTGATCCAGAAGGGCGAACGCGCCGCGCTCTCCGCCTTGCACCTCGAAGGAGAACGTGGAGCCGGCGCTGGTGTTCTGCCGCTCGTGCAGCCCGCGATCGGGATGGCCAGCCGGCAGAAAATCCAGATACCAGACGTTCTCGATCTTCGGGTGATCGCGCAGGAACAGCGCCACCGTGCGCGCGCCGAGTGCGCTTGCCTCCATGCGCAGCTTCAGCGTTTCGAGCGAGCGCATGAGCAGCCAGGCCGTGTGCGGATCGCACATCGTCCCGAGTGTCGAGCGCATGCGTCGTACCGGCGCCAGCATGATGCCGGCACCGGAGGCGCCGCCGGCGATGAGATCCGAGTGGCCGCCCACATACTTGGTAAGTGACGTGACCACCAGGTCGGCGCCATGCCTGATCGGGCTCGAGAACACCGGGCCAAGCATGGTGTTGTCGACGATCACGGGCGGGCGCCTGCCGTCGGCTGCGAGTTCCTCGGAGATCGCCCGCGCAGCAGCGATGTCAACGAGGCCGTTGGTCGGGTTGGCGGGTGTCTCCAGATAGATGGCGCCGATCCGGCCGACGGCTTGCGCTTTTTTTGCCGCTGCGCGCATCGCGGCGACGCCGGCTTCGACTTCGAACCCGACCTGTGAGACGCCGAATTCCGGCAGGACGGAATGGATCAGGGTTTCTGTGCCGCCATAAATCGGCTGGCTCTGCAGCACCACGTCGCCGGGCCGCAGATAGGCCCACAGGCAGGTGGAAATCGCCGCCATGCCCGACGCGAAGGCCAGGCTGGCCTCAGCTTCGTCCCACAGCGCGAGTCTGTCCTCCAGCACCTCGAGATTGGGGTTATTGAAGCGCGAGTAGACGAGGCCGGGTTCCTCGTCCGGGCCGAGCTTGCGGCGGCCCTGAATCGTTGCAAAAAACTTCTTGCCGTCCTCCGCCGACTTGAATACGAACGTCGAAGTCTGGAATTGCGGCGGTTTCAGTGAGCCTTCCGACAGCATGGGATCGTAGCCATAGCCCATCATCAGCGTCTCGGGCTTCAGCTTGCGCTTGCCGAGCGTGCGCTTGCGCCAGGATTTGTCAGCCATACCGACCTCCGCGTGAGTTCCCTGCAGCTTGCGCCCGCGTCGGTCGGCGACGCAAGGGTATCGCCGCCCAGCGTCTCGATCCCCTGGCGCTGAAATTACCTGCTACCGCTGGAAATCTTACCGTCGCGGCTGATTCACCGGCCGGTGACCGTGTTAATGACAAATCGCCACAGACAGGTCATTGCGGTCGAGTGTGCACACGACTATATTTGGTCTTTATTCAGTCCTTCTGAGGTGGCTATGCGCTATTCATCCCAGGTCAAGCCTATCAGTTACCTCAAGGCCAATGCCGCGGAAGTGCTTCAGCAGCTCGCAGAGCAACGGCAGCCCATGGTCATCACCCAGAATGGCGAGGCCAAGGCGGTGATCCAGGATATGGCTTCGTTCGAGGAAACGCAGGAAACCCTGGCGATGCTGAAAATCCTCGCCCTGGGCAATCAGGCCATTGAGGCCGGTAAGGTCAGGCCAGTGGCAGACGCTGTGAGGCGACTGCGCGCAAAACGGACCGCCCAGGAATGACCCGCCAGCGCTACGAGGTACTGCTCACCGAGGGTGCGGAGCAGGACCTTAAAGCGATCCACAACTACATCACTGAGTTTGACTCGCCCGCAAAGGCGGACTACGTGCTGGACCAGGTTCTGGAAGTGGCCGCACGCCTGGCGATTTTTCCAGCACGAGGCAGCTACCCAAGAGAGCTGCTCGCGCTCGGTATCCGTGAGTACCGGCAGACGACTTTCAAACCCTATCGGGTGATTTACCGCGTGATCGGCCAGCGCGTCTTTATCTACCTGATCGCGGATTCCCGGCGGGACCTGCAGTCCCTGCTACAGCGCCGTCTGCTCGGCGCCTGAGAATAACCTAAACCCTCTTGTGCAATAAAAATGTGTGGCGGTGGAACGAGTCTGGACCGAACCGGTCTCCCAGGGAAATTCCCCCGCCCGATCAGGGAACTGATTTAGCTTATCTGGCAACGGATCCTCCTGGTCTTGCGGCCACTGGCAATCGCAATATCGCGGGCCACATCAGCGGCCGGTGGCGACGTTAAATAGCAATTCGCCACAGACAGGTTCCCTAAAGCTGGCTCGTCACTCCATAGACTGCAATCGCCATCCTCCGTCGTCGCCGGCGCAGCCCCTTAGATTGACCGGGCCGCTTGCGCTGCGACCACGCGTGGTGAGCTCGAATTCCCGACAACGATCGGCGAGATCGCGCAGAGGTCGGACCGTATAGCTCTGTTCGGTGGCCGGGTTGGTCCACTGCACTCGCTGGCCCACGCGCGCGAGCTCCAGGGCCTGACCGATGCAGGCGCGATCACTCTTATCGATGCGCTTGCCGATGGTGTCGCCAACGACGCCACCCACGATCGCCCCGATGATGGTCGCAATCGCACGGTTTTCAGGCGACGCCGTCCGGTTCGCAATCGTGCCGCCCGCCGCCGCACCCACTACGGCCAGTACCTTGTCAGTGTCGCAGCGGCCTGCAATTACGCCGTAGTCATCGGACCACTGGCGGCCGGCGTAGCCGACGTAGAACGGGTCATTTTTCTTTCGCCAACCGTGAGCCGGAGCCCAGGGCGGCGGTTTCGCAAGCACGGGTTCCATTACGAACCAGACGCCAAAAAGCGCCAGGGCCACCGAGATCAACTTGACGTTCTTTGCCATCGCTCCTCCTGGTCAACGCTCCGCTCGCCAGTTGCGCACATAGGTATGCGTCGCGAATGGCTATTTGTGGCATAGATACAGCTCGTTGCCTAGGCTTTTCGCAGGCTGCTTCAGCGGCCAGTGGCGGTGTAAATAGCAATTCGCAACAGACAGGTTCGACAGGACAGAATGGGTGGCGGTGGACGGAGTCGGGACCGAACCCGTCTCTGGCTCCATTTCCCTGCTTAACAGGGAAAGAACAGGGAATTGTCCAGAATTCCGACCTTTTCG
>CAZPNN010000273.1:0-1647 GCA_964587605.1 uncultured Chromatiaceae bacterium | reverse complement strand
CCACGGCGAGCGGCGCACGAACGAGACGCACGTGTCGCCGACGGATCCGGAGGCCAAGCTGTACCGCAAGGGCAAGGGGCAGCCGGCCAAGCTTTACTACATGGGGCATGTGCTGATGGATCACCGGCACGGGTTGCCGGTCGATGTCGAGGTGACCGAGGCGGATGGTTATGCGGAACGTCAGGCCGCGTTGGCCATGCTCGATCGTCAACCGGCACGAGGCCGGCGCACGCTGGCCGCCGACAAGGACTACGACACGGCCGACTTCGTCGCCGGCTGTCGCGCGCGAGGGGTGACCCCACATGTGGCCTGCAACGTCGGCCGGGCGGGGGGCTCGGCGCTCGGCGCTCGATGCTCGCACCACCCGCCATGCGGGCTATCGTGTCAGTCAGCGGATCCGCAAGCGCATTGAGGAAGGCTTCGGCTGGGGCAAGGATGGGCGGCCACTGCGCAAGATGAAGGTCCGCAGCAAGGTCCAGGTCGGGTTCATGGCAACGCTCACCGTGGGCTGCTACGCGCTGCTGCGCCTCGCCAACCTGCTCGCCGGGCCGCCGCTCGTGCCGGCGTAGCGTCCGGGTCAGCAAGAACCGGTTAATCAGCAGGTCGAGGCTCGGCTGCGTGAGCGCAGGCGCGCAAGGTAGATGGCTTGCGGATTCGGCCGGTAATTCAGTTCGTCGATAGCATCGCGCACCCGGGCGGCAGTTTCGGCGCGCACGTCCTGCGCGTCGTTGGCTACTCTGGATACCGTCTTGATCGAAACGCCGGCGCGATCTGCGACGTCCTGGATAGTGGTGATTTTCATTGCGGCAAGGTCCTGTGTGTTGTGCTGGGAACGGCTTTGCGTCCCGGTAAGGTTTGCAGGAATCGTGCCAGACGAGAGGCCATGGAAAATCAGCGGGTTGTGCGCTTGCACTGGCGCACCTGTGCTTCGCCCTGGTGCGGTGTAACAGTCGAGTGCCTTCGGAAGGTGCGCCCGGGGCGGGCGAACTGGTCGCGCTCGCTCCAGGGGACTTGGCGCGGCGAGCGCTTCACTGGTTCCCTGACGGGCTGGTTGCCTGGGGCTGCGGCGCATCCTGATTCGCGCGCAGGATCGCGAAGGCGCGCACTGCCTGCGCATCCTCCTTGCTCATGACGTTCGCGAACGAGGCCATGCCTCTTGATTTGAGCGAGCCGCCAATCACGACCTGTTCCCAGGCGCCGGCAGCGTGCAGCAGCGGCGTGCGCCGCAGATCGGGCAGCAGACCGACGCCGATGACGCCGACGCCATGGCACCTGCTGCAGTAGGTGGCGAACAGCGCTGCGCCGCGTCCGATGACGTCGCCAGCAGCCGAGGCAGGAGGCGGCGCGATGGGCGGGCGCTGCATGGCGGGCACTGCGGGCAGTTGCACCTTGCCGCCGAGCTTGTAGACCAGCAGGCGCGAGGCATTTGGCAGCGCGAAGCCCTTCATATTGGCGTCGCCGCCGATCATCGCCCACGCGCTGCCGGTGCCGACCAGAATGGCGACATACTGCTCGCCGTCGATCGCATAGGTAACGGGTGCCGCGATGACGCCGGTCTGCGTCGGCTGTGACCACAGCGGTGCACCGCTGGCAGCATCCAGTGCGGTGAACTCACCCGACCCGGTCCCCTGGAACACCAGCCCGCCC
>CAZPNN010000272.1:0-3842 GCA_964587605.1 uncultured Chromatiaceae bacterium | reverse complement strand
GTGGGACGATCCTGCCTTCGCTGATGCCTGCCGGAAGACAGGCAAGAAAAACTTCGTGATGGCCGGTGTGACCACTGACGTCTGCATGGTCGGACCGGCTATCAGCGCCAAGGAAGAAGACTTCGATGTGCAGGTGGTCTGCGACGCGTGCGGTTCATCAAATTCAATCGCGGAGGCAATGTCGTACCGCCGCATGGAACTCGCCGGCGTGCGCCTGACCAGCACCAACGCGATGGTGGCGGAGTTGGTGAAGAATTGGGCAACGCCGGCAGGTGCGGTGGCGTTCCCGTTGCTAACTTGACCGAAGGGCGTGAGTGAACTCCCTGATTAGCACCCTTGCCTTCAGCAAGGACGCCCAACCCCTCGTTCCAGCGGACTACCTTCGGCAGCCGCTGAACTCAAACGGTTAGGCGTCGCTACGTGTGTCCTATAATGAACGCTCATGTTTGCCACCACTCAGGACATCGAAGCCTTTATCCGCGATTTCGAGGCGTTGCGACTTCCGAAGCCGCGTTGGACACATCACGCCCATCTCATCGTTGGCCTTTGGTATCTCACTCATCATTCCCCAGACGACGCCCTCTCCATCGTTCGTCAGCGCATCCGCGCCTACAACGAAGCCGTCGGGACAGCCAACACCGACAGCAGCGGCTACCACGAGACTCTGACTCGCCTTTTCCTGCGCGGCATCGCTGCCCACGTCTCGGCGCACAGCAGCGAGTGTTTGCCGAGTTCGCTCGCGCTTCTGTTGCAGTCGCCACTCGCACACAAGGACTGGCCCTTATCGTTCTACTCTCGCGAGCGGCTCTTTTCCGTAGCCGCACGGCACGAATGGCTCGAACCCGATTTGACAACCAATGAACAAAGCCGCAACGCCTAACCATGCGCTCCACCGGCCGCATTGCGCATCTGTCACGGCCCTTGCAAATAGGCTAGTAAAGGTATATTTTCTATACCTATATGGCATTTGAGTTCGACCCTCGAAAGAGTGCCGCAAACCGCGCCAAGCACGGCATCGATTTCGTCGAGGCCCAGGGCTTGTGGGAAGACCCAGATCTTCTGGAAATTCCCGCAAGAACTGAGGATGAGCCACGGTGGCTGATCGTCGGGCGCATCAGTACCAAACATTGGTCCGCAGTGGTCACCTCCCGAGCCGATGTCATTCGCATTATTTCCGTCCGGCGGTCACGTGACGAGGAGGTCGCGTTGTATGAAGGCCAAAAAGTTTGATCGTGACTTTGATGCTGGCAAGAGCGTCACTGACTCTCTTGATCTGGCTGCAGCTCGCCGCCCCCTGCAGGAACAGCGGCGCGTCAACGTCGATTTCCCGACATGGATGATCGAGAGGCTTGATCGTGAGGCCGGCCGTCTGGGCGTTACGCGCCAGTCGATCATCAAGGTGTGGCTTGCGGAGCGACTGCAGCTCTCGGCTTCTAACCAGTCAATCCAGCCGGACGCCCAGCAGACTGGTCGCCGCTGATCTTCGTCGTTATGCCGTCAGCGAAGGCCTTACACGACCGCCCGCACTCGAGGAGACGCCATGCGCAAGATCCTGCTCCCACTGCTCTTCGCCCTCGCCGTTGCGCCCGCGCTGGCGCAGCGCACGCAGAAGCCACCGTTGCACGGCAAGGACTGGATGGCAGTCACCGGCAAGCCGCTCGGCGCGGCGGCTGGTGCGCGCATCTTCATACAGGGCGGCAATGCGGTCGACGCGGCCTGCGCGATGCTCGCCGCCACCTCGACGATGTGGGACGACCTGAGCTGGGGCGGCGAGACGCAGGCGCTGATCTGGGACCCGCGTACGAAGAAGGTCGTCGGCATCAATGCACTCGGCGTGGCGCCAACCGGCGCGACACCGGAGTTCTTCCGCGCCAAGGGCCTGTACTACCCGCCGCCGTACGGACCGCTCGCCGCGGTGACGCCGGGCACGCCAGGCGGCCTGCTGGTGATGCTGGCCGAGTACGGCAGGCTGTCGCTGGCGCAGGTGTTGCAGCCGGCGATCGAGATGGCCGACGGCTACCCGATGGATGCGGAGACAGCGCGCTACATCGAACTGGAACGCCAGGAGATCGAACAGTGGCCGGACTCCAAGCGCCTGTTCTTCCCGAACACGGGCGGCAAGGGGCCCGAGCCGGGTCAGGTCTTTCGACAGCCCGAACTGGCCGCGACCTTACGCAAACTCGTCGACGCCGAACGCCAGGCGCTGGCTGCCGGGGCCGACCGCAAGGCCGCAATCCGCGCCGCTTACGACCGCTTCTACAAGGGCGACATCGCCGAACAGCTGGTGGCGAGCGTACGCGCGCAGGGCGGACTGTTCACGCGGGAGGATTTGGCGAACTGGCAGGTGCGCATCGAGGAGCCGGTGAAGACCACCTACAAGGGCATCGACGTCTACAAGCTCACCGCGTGGACGCAGGGGCCCGTCATGCTCCAGGCGCTGAACATCCTGGAAAACTTCGACCTGAAGTCGATGGGCTTCAACAGCACGCGCTACGTGCACACCGTGTACCAGGCGATGAACCTGGCCTACGCGGACCGTGACTTCTACTACGGCGACACCACACAGCCGCCCGAGGAGCCGGTGGCCGGGTTGCTGTCGAAGGACTACGCGAAGGCGCGCGCGGAGCTCGTCACTGCCGAGCGCAACGACGCCGCGGTGTCGCCCGGCGACCCGGACCCGTTCCAGGGTGGCCGCAACCCGTACCTCGAGCAGCTGAAGCGCTGGCACGAACCGCGCGCGACGCGCGCCGCTCCAGCCGGCGGCACGCCGATAAGCTCGCTGGACCCGATGAGCGGGGCGTTCTTCGCCGGCACCACGTCGGTGGTTGCGGCCGACAAGGAAGGTTGGTTGGTGTCAATCACGCCGAGCGGCGGCTGGATCCCGGCGGTGGTCGCCGGCCCGACGGGAATCGGGCTGTCGCAGCGCATGCAGAGCTTCGTGCTCGAGGTCGCCGAGAACCCGTTTAATGTGCTCGCGCCGGGCAAGCGGCCGCGCGTCACGCTGACGCCAACGCTGGCGATGAAGGACGGCGCGCCGTGGCTGGCGTTCGCGATCCAGGGCGGCGACGCGCAGGACCAGCACCTGCTGCAGTACTTCCTGAACATCATCGAGTTCGACATGACGCCGCAGGAGGCGGCCGAAGCGCCGGCGTTCGTCAGCGAGCAGATGCGCGAGTCGTTCGAACAGCACGCGTCGAAGCCGGGCGCGATCTGGCTCAACGACGTGACACCGCCGTACGTCCGCAGCGAGCTCGACCGCATGGGCTACAAGCCGAGCTACGGCGCGCGCACGATGGGGCCGGTCAACGCGATCCTGATCGATCCGAAGCACCACACCTTCTGGGGCGCCTCCGGCAACCACGGCGAGGATCATGGCATCGGCTGGTGAGAAGTGCGGCAGGTCGGCTCGCCATCAAGGTCTGCCGCACCGCTTAGTCGTACCACGCCCGGGAACTGCGAGCATGCAGCGTCTGCATCCGCGTGCCCGCAGTGTCTGGGCACACACTAAACCTATGAGCGCCACGTCCACTCCCCGCCTGCACAGACTGCCGGCTAACCCGTTCATCGAGCGGGAGTCCAAACGGCTGCACCGTTTGGTCACCCGTCATGTCCAACGTTAAGCCGCAGAGACAATTTTCGTCGCTCATGAAGATCGAGATCGACGACCTCTCTCGCCCCGCGATATATGCATTGCTGAATGAGCACTTGCAAAGCATGTATGCGCTGTCTCCGCCAGAGAGCGTTCACGCGCTTGATCTTGAGAAGCTTCGCAGGCCCGAGATTACCTTCTGGTCTGCCTGGGAAGATTCTCTGCTGGTAGGGGTCGGCGCCCTCAGGGAACT
>CAZPNN010000271.1:0-13274 GCA_964587605.1 uncultured Chromatiaceae bacterium | reverse complement strand
TGGTGGTCTGGATCTTGTCCTTGGTCTGGACATTGAAGTTGACGAGGAGATCCGGGCTGTCGCTGCGCTGGTAGCCACGCGCTTCCAGTTCCCGGCTCGTGGCCTGACGCAGGTACTGGCTGAGCATGGACGAGTAACCCGGGTCGTCTGTGCCCAGCGGCGTTACGAAATTGTACGTGCGATAGGTGGCGAAGGTGGCCGCGGGATCGGTGTTGACGTAGATCGACGGCCCGGAGGCGCATCCGGTGAACAGCATGATGGCCAGCACGCACATCGTCGCGATGCCACCGCGCCCGACATAGGACTTGATCACTGTGTAGCTCCTGTTCCGAAAATCGCCTGGCGTACAGGTTAAACGAGACTGCCCGGCACTGTCACCGCGGGTGCAACTCGGCAAGCCGCAGCGTCACCTTGCCGAGCACCTTGACGTCGCCGGATAACTCCAGCGGCGCCCGTGTCGTGGGGTCGAGCAGGAGCTCCAGTTGACCGCGCAGGCCAAGCAGCTCCAGGTCCTCGTCCGTCGGACCGCCGCCGGGCACGGGCATCCCCCGCAGGGAAAGCCGCAGGGGCTGTACCTTGCCGCTGCGCTCGACGGTCCCCGTGGGCCAGACCTCGTCGTAGCGCACGCTGACTTCGCGCGATGGCAGTACGGCGATGTGGACTGTCTGGGTGTCGCGGCGGCGGAAGACCAGCATGTCGGCCGTGTCGCCGGGCTTGTCGAGCGAAGCGGCCGCGATGGCGTAGAGCAGGCCGGTGGGCTCGATGACAGGATGTTTGCCGGGTTTCACCGGGTAGGCGCGCAGGCCCTCGCTGGTTCGCGTCCACGCTTTGGGTTGCAGCGATTGCTCGCCGGTGGTGGCGGGCCAGAAGGTGCGGTGGTACGCGCCCTCGACGCCGAAGCGGTACGTCCGGAAGCGCGGCTTGCCGTCCTGATCGTGCTGCACGCGCTGGATGGCAGCGCCGGAATCGGGGTCCATGAGCAGGGTGAGCCGGGATTTGCGGCCCGCGCCGCGGGTGTCGTAAACAAGTTCCAGGACGGCGGGTCCGGGTGCCAGCGGCGTGAAGTGCGGGTCGGCGACCACCAGCAGATCCGGAGTCACCGTGGCGCCCGTGACGGTGCGCAACGCCAGGCGGGATTCAGCGGTCAGGAAGAACTTGCTCGCCGTCATGCGGATTTCCGACCAGCCCACCCTGGCCGGGTCGAGGGCCGGGTCGAGGGCAGCGTCTGCGGCACTGGCCAGTCCGGGGGCCAGCGCCAGCAGCACCGGAAGAAGCCATGACCTGCGGGGAACCGGCGGCGGGGTATTCATTTCGGGATAATAGCGCGAGCCCCCTCCCGGGCAGGGACTGAGGATTCGATGCGACGTTCGCTGATCGGTGCCGCACTGGCCCTCGGCCTGGCGGCCCTCCCGGCCCTCCCGGCCATGGGGGCTGTGGACTATCAGGGTCTTAGCCGCGCCACGGAAAAAGTGGTGCGCGCCACCGTGGCCCTGGATGACGAGCCCTGCACCGCACCGGATGCCCGGGTGCGCCGGCTGTACCGACGCGCCGACCGGGAGATTCTAAAGGCGCTCGAGGTTTACGGTTACTACGCTGCAAGCATAGAAAAATCACTCGAACGCGACGACAAATGCTGGCAGGCAAGCTTTCGCATCAAGCGTGGCCCGCGGGTCCGGTTGCGCACGGTAACGATCAAGGTCACTGGTGCCGGTCAATCGGACGCGGGCCTGACGAGCTTGCTTGCCAATGACGATCTCATCACCGGCAAAGGCCTGAATCAGCGCGTCTACGACGAGTTCAAGGCGACACTGGCCGGACGGGCACAGCGGCGGGGTTACTTCGACGGCCGCTTCGCCGACAGTCGTATCGACGTCTACCCGGAACTCCTCGTGGCAGACCTCACCGTCCATTTCGTCTCGGGCGAGCGTTATCGCTTCGGACCCGTGACCCTGGACCAGGCCGTGGTCGATCCGGCCCTGGCGCTGCGTTACCTGGAGTTCAAGCCCGGCGAGCCCTACGACGCCGACAAGATCAATGACCTGTACGCGGCGCTGCTCGCCGGCGGCTATTTTCAGAACGTGGAGTTGCGCACAACACCACGGCCGGCGCCCGACCTGGACGTGCCGCTGACGATCGTCCTCACGGCCGCCGCGCCCCGGACCTGGACCACCGGTATCGGTTACGCGACCGACACCGGTGCCAAACTGCGGCTCGGCTACCTGAACCAGCGCCTGAACAACAAGGGCCACCAGTTCGAGTTTGCAAGCTCCGTCTCGGAAGTGATCGGCGATGCGACGCTCAGTTACCGGCTGCCGCTGGGCAGCCCCCGCGACGAGTGGTTGAGCTTCGACACCGGGTACAAGTACGAGAACCCCGAAGACAGCCGGAGCGACGAGTTCCGGCTGGGTGTGAAGCAGATCAAGCGGCGCTGGCACGGCTGGCAGGAAACCCGCTTCGTGGACTACCGGCGCGAGTCATTCCGGGTCGGCGAGGACGACGGCACCAGCAACCTCGTCATTCCCGGCCTCAGTTGGGCGACCCAGCCGGGTCTGCTGACGGCGCGGCCGCGCGGCGCACAGCGGGTGGCCTTCACGGTCAGCGGTACGGACGAGGTGCTGGGCTCCGACACGGCCTTCATGCAACTGGAGACTTCCGGCAAGCTGATCCTGCCGCTCTGGTCCACGGCCCGGCTCCTGTTCCGGGCCGAAGCCGGCTGGACGATCAAGGACGAGTTCACTGACCTGCCGTTTTCGGTCCGCTACTTTACGGGTGGTGACACCACCGTCCGCGGCTACGACTACAAGTCCCTCGGCCCGACGGATGACGAAGGGAACGTGATCGGCGGTGCCGACAAGCTTGCCGGCAGTGTCGAGTTCGACCAGCAGGTGTTCGGCAACTGGTCCGTCGCGGCGTTCGTCGACGCGGGCAACGCCTTCAATTCCTTCTCCGACACCTCGCTGAAGACCAGTGTCGGCGGTGGCATTCGCTGGTACTCCCCGCTCGGCCCGATCCGGTTCGATGTCGGTATCCCCCTGAGCGATGCGCCGGATTCGTTCCGCATTCACATCACGCTGGGGCCAGACCTGTGAGCGAGCAGCAACCGCGTTCCTTCGGTGCCGTGCTGGTCGGTAGCGCGCTTGGCCTGATTCTGCGCCTGTCGTTGACTGTCATCAGCACGCTCACGCTCATTTCGATCCTGGGGCTGTTCGTCATCGGCACGCCGCAAGGCAGTGCCTGGCTGATCGACTCGCTGACAGATTTTTCCGGCGAGCGACTTTCGGTGACGGGCGTTCGCGGTACGCTGCTCGCGGGGCTCGACGTGGATCGCCTGCAGCTCAGGGCTGGGCGCACCACCGTCGCGATCGAGCCTGCAGAATTCCGCATGCACTGGCCGGATCTGCTGCGCCGCCGGATCCGGCTGACGACGACGCGGGTCGGCACGGTGCAGGTTGACATTCCTCCCCGGCCACCGGAGGAGCCGCCGTCAGTAGTGGCAGCGCTGCGCCTGCCGGTGACGATTGCAGTGGACGGGCTGGAAATCCGCAAACTCCAGGTCCGTAGCGGCGCGAATCGTGAGACGAGTGCGCCGATTGAGATCGGGCCGGTCAAACTGCGGGCCGAACTCAAGGACGGTGATCTGCACTTTGAGTCATTGCAGGCGGAGCTGTACGGAATTACCGGCGAGGCCTCGGGGGTGTTTGGCACCGGCGAGCCGTTTTCGATAACAGCGCGGATCAACTGGGAGCTGCCCGGTGCGGCAGTGTCCGGCACTGGCGACCTTAAGGGCAGTCTGGCCCGCCTTCGCTTCGAGCAGGTGCTCCGGTTGCCCACGCCGGTTGGCGTTGGCGGTATTGCCCGTTTGTGGGGCGATGCGCCGGAAATCATCGCGGAGGCGCGCTGGACCGATCTCCAGCGATCGCTCGCCGACGACGCGGAGCGGGTTCTTCGCAGCGACAAGGGCCGGCTCACGGTGCGTGGCTGGACGGACCGGCTGGTAGCCGAACTCAACGCCGGTGCGCGCCTGAACGACTGGCCGCGCGCAGCAGTCCGCGTCGTGGCCGAAGGCAGCGTGCGAAAGCTCGAGCTGCGGCAAGTGCAACTCGACGGGTTCGGCGGGCGCGTCTCGGGCAGCGGTCGCGTTGCGCTTATTGGTACGGGGGGCGATGTGGGGGGAGCTGCCGTGGCCGGCAGCCTGAAAATGAAGGGGCAGGGCATCGATCCGGGCTTCCTCGACCCGCGCCTGGCCGGGCGAATCGCTTTTGGCGCTGACCTCGATTTTGACAGCGCAGGAAATTTCCGGGTTAGCGTTCCGGATGCCAGCGGCACACTCTTCAAGCGGCCGCTGCAGGCTTCCGGCATGGTGGCACGAGAGAACGCGCTGCTCCGCTTCGACGATGTGCGCGTGAACGCCGGCGTGAATCGCGTGAACTTCAGCGGCAGCTGGGGCCAGCGTATTGCGGGGAATTTCCGGATCGATGCCCCGGATCTCGCGACGTTGTTGCCCGGCTTCGAGGGGCAGATGCGCGGCACCGGCGCGGTTGGCGGAACTGTCGACCGCCCAACGCTGGCGGTCGATCTCGACGGCAGCCAGCTCGTGACGGGCGATCTGCGCATTCAGGCAGTGCGGGCGAAGGGCGGGCTCGGCGCCCGTAATCGGCTGGATCTTGATCTGGAGGCTGATGGCTTGTCCTTCGCCGGAGAGTCGCTGGGGAATCTGCGCGCAGAGGTCGCAGGAAAACTCGACGAGCACACCGCGCGCCTGTCGCTCAGCGGCGGCGACGTTCCGCTGATGCTGGCAGCGCGCGGAGCGTGGGTCCGTGGCGTGCTCACGGAGACCATCGAATCCGGGCAGGTCACGGTCCTCGATGGCAAGCCCTGGACGCTGCGGGAGGCAGCAACGGCCCGAGTTGCCGGTACCGACCTGAGTCTTACTGATCACTGCTGGACTTCTAACGGCGCCGAGCTGTGCCTGTCCGACGCCCGTTCCGATGCGCGCGGCTTTGGTGGTGGATTGAATGCCCGCCACTTTCCGCTCGCCAGCCTGGCGCCGTGGTTGCCTGACGACATCGGTCTCGACGGCACCGCCTCGGCGGTCGTCGCCATCCGCCGCGACGGTGGCCACCAGACCACCAGCCAGGCCAACAACCTGACGGGCAGCCTCAAGAGCAGCTTGCAGGACGGCGTGATTACCTGGCGGGTGCCTGACGACGAAAGCGTTCAGACCAGCATCAGTGAATTTAGTGTCAGCGTCGACCTGACCGACGACGCGCTGGACTTCGACGCCGTCGTTGCCGAGAGCTTCGGCCTGCGGCTGACCGCCGCGGGCACCGTCAGCCAGCCTTTCAGTGAGACGCCGACAATCACCGCGCGAATCGGCGGTGGTGTGCCGGATCTGGCGTCACTCGGCCCGGTTGTCGAGCGGCTTGTCGACGTTGGCGATCTGCAGGGCCGGATTACCGTGGATGCCACGCTGTCCGGCAAGGCGCGCCAGCCCGATATCGCTGGCGGTCTGCAGCTTGAGGCCGGTGCGCTCACCGTGCCCGCTGCCGGGATTACCGTGGATCGCATCAGCCTGTCACTCCAGGGGCGCGAAGACGGCCAGGTGGCGCTCGAAGGCGGTGCGCGCTCGGGCAAGGGCTTCGTGGCGCTGAACGGCAACCTGGCGTGGCGCGACCAGATGCTGCCAACGGCCGAAGCCACGGTGAAGGGCCGCGTGATCGACGTGATACGCCTGCCGGAGGGCCTGGTGCAGGTGTCGCCGGATGTTCGTGTCGTGTTGCGCGACGGGCAGTTCCGCGTCAGCGGCGACATGCTGGTGCCGCGCGCGGAGATCAAGTTGAAGAAGCTCGAGGAAGGGGCGGTGCAGCCCTCACCGGACACGATCGTGCACGGTCGCGACATCGTGGTGGTCGACAAGACCCCGCCACTGTTCGTGCTGGACGGCCTGCAGGTTCGCCTGGGCGAGCGCGTGACCTTCGAGGGCTTCGGCCTGAAGACGAATCTCACGGGCGGGCTGCGGTTGTCCCAGTCGCTGGAAGCCGATCCCGCGCTGGTGACGGGAGCTGGCGTCGTCAGTCTCCGCGAGGGGCAGTTCACCGGCTTTGGCCAGAAGCTGGCAATCAACCGGGGTTCGCTGCTCTTCTCCGGTGTCGTGACAGATCCGGGTCTCGACGTGAAGGCGAGCCGGGAGGTGACTTACCAGGGCCGGGATGTGACGGTGGGCGTCCTCTTGTCCGGCAAGTTGTCCTCGATCCAGACGCAGATCTTCTCGGAGCCGGCGATGGGCGAACTGGACGCGCTGTCCTACCTCACCACGGGCAAGCCCTTGTCTGCCGCCGGCGCCGGCGATCGCTCCTCGGTGAGCAGCGCGGCCATCAGCCTCGGGCTCAACCAGGCCTTGCCCGTTGTGCAACAACTCGGGTCAGCCCTGAACGTGGACGAGATCGCGGTCGACACGACCGAGGCGGGTGGTACGGCGTTCGTCGTCGGCGAGCAGGTTGGCAATAATCTTTTCATCCGCTACAGCTACGGGGTTTTTGACGACCTCGGGACCGTGAAGGCGACGTACAAGCTCGGGCGTCGTGTCAGCATCGAGGGCAGCTCCGGCGCCGAGCAGTCGCTGGATCTGATCTACTCAATCAACTGGTGAGCAAAGGAACTCGCCAGCGGCGCGCGCTGAACGGCTGCACCCTCGGTAATGCCCGGGTTGACCTCCCGAGTGCCGAACCGTTCACGGAGCAGGGTCAACTCCAATAAGGGGTTTTGCTTATCACGTACCCTTCCGGAATTTGGGCATTATCGGAACTTGAAGCAGTGACTCGATTCTCGAGGAGGGACGCGGCATGACGGAAGAAGAAGTGGCACGCAAGGCTGCCGAAGAGGCAGCAGAGCAGGATGGGCCCATCCCGTTCAGGTCGGCACAGCCTTTGCATTTTGCGACGAGTCGGGGATGTCGCCTGAACTGAAAGCATCGGCATTGCGCGCAAGCCTCGAGGGGCGCAGCCACGTGTTCACCGATCCGCACGCGTCGCCAACCGGATTCCCGTTCAAGGTGCTGGAGCTGGAGGGCACGATTTCGCAACCAGAGGTGTTCGCAGCGCGCGAGCGAATTTGCGACCTGGGTGTCCTGCGGCAGTGTTATCGCCAGCCGGATGGAACCGTCGGCTATCGGTGCCCCGGTGAGCCGCTGGACGACTATCTCCGCAAAGGCGGCAGCCAGGCCGACACCATCGGTCGAAAATGCGTGTGTAACGGGCTGATGTCCGCCGTTGGCTACGGCCAGATCCGCCACAGTGGTGAACGGGAGCCCTCACTCGTTACGGCTGGCAGTGACGTGGCCCGGATTCACAGCTTTCTGCGTCCCGGCCGTACCGGCTACTCGGCGGATGACGTGCTCGACCGCTTGCTTGGCGCCGGGCAGGCGCCGGATCTGGTGTAGTCGGTCAGCGGAAAAAAAGGCCCGCCAGCTCCGGGGGGCGGAGTGGCGGGCTTCCGTTAGGCTGTCGGTGGAGTCGCTGCCTGTTGGGGGGAAGAAACGGCAGCGCCTGATAACTTCCGACGGCCCTTAAACTTGAGTCGGCGTCCCGGAGGGTGGGTACGTCAGAGCAGGTACCTCAGAGTAGATAGAGCGGCAGCGCAATCAGCGGAATCATCACCGCGACCACTGCCAGCAACAGGTCGCCAAATTCATACAGGAAGCCGAAGTTCTCGTTGTCAGTGTGGGTGTTCATCGGGGTTCTCCTTCAGGCCAGTTCACGTTCGATGGGGAGGAGCTTAGGCCTCGGCGTCCAGAGGATCCTTTCAGGGGGGTAACACTTTGTATCGGTCTGTAACGCAGGGTCCCGTGAGGTCCGGGAACGTCAGTAAGTTGTAACCAGAACAGGGTGTTACACCGCCAGTGGGTACTTCCCACGATAGGTGCCCGATACCCGGGCGTGGTTTCATCAGCCGTCTGATTAATGTAACGGAGAGTACAAGTGCTGTATCAGGTTACCGGCGATATTCTTCTGCCCCGGGCGGCGGCGATCGCTCACGGCGTTGGCCCGCACGACAACTTTGCCCAGGGGCTGGCGCTCAGCTTGCGGGAGCAGTGGCCGGCGCTGTACCAGGATTTTCGCCACTACTGCAAGACCCAGAATCCCGGCGCCGGCGGCTTGTGGACCTGGGTGGGCGCCGATGGCCGGCGTATCGCTAATCTGTTCACTCAGGATCCGCCAAAATCCGCGGGCGGACACCCGGGGCGGGCGTCGCTAAAGCACGTCGGTCACGCCCTCCGGGAACTGCACCACCTGATCGAAAAGGAGAACCTCACGAGCGTCGCGCTGCCGCGCCTGGCGACCGGGGTGGGCGGCCTTGACTGGTCGGTGGTGGAGCCGTTGCTCGAGCAGCACCTCGGGGGCCTTCCGATTCCGGTCATCGTCTACACGACTTTCATCAAGGGTCAGACTGCGAACGAACCCCCGCTCGACTAAGGGCGCGCGGCAGCACGGCTACGCGTCCGCCGGCCCAGTTGCTACGATGGCGCTCCGCGTAGGCTGAGTGGCCGAATGAGCACCGAATTGCCGGACGACGACTCGCAGCCGCTGTACCGGTTCTGGCAGCCGCGCTACTGGGGCATCTGGGCCTGCCTCGCGATCTTTCGTCTCAACGCCTTTCTGCCGTACCGCGTGCAGATCGCGGAAGGCCGGGCGCTGGGCTGGCTGGTGTATCACCTGCTCCGCAGCCGGCGGCGCATCGCCGCGGCCAACCTGGCGCTGTGTTTTCCGGAGGCCACGCCGGCTGCCCGGCAACAACTGCTGCGCGAGCATTTCGCATCGCTCGGCATCACGCTGATCGAGCACGGGCTGGCCTGGTGGGCCAGCGACGCGCTCGTGCGCCGGCTCGTGGACCTGCGCGGCCAGGAGAATCTCGAGCGGGCGATGGCGGGTGGCCGCGGTGTCATTCTGCTCACCGGGCATTTCGGGGCCCAGGAATTCAGCGGGCGGGCCTTCGGCCTGTCGTGCCCGACCACGGCGGGTTTTTTCAGGCCAAGCCGCAATCCGCTCGTCGATGAGATATTCAAGCGCGTGCGGAAGCGGTCCGCACCGATACTGATCCCGAAGTCGGGGCTGCGCCGCGTGGTGCGGGCGCTCCGGAGCGGCATGCCGGTGTGGTACGCCCCTGACCAGAGCCATCGGCGGGCACAGAGTGCCCTGATCCCGTTCTTCGGCGAGCCCGCGATGACCAGCACCGGCTTAAGCGAGCTGGTGCGACTCGGGAAGGCAGCCGTCGTGCCGCTGTTTCCGACCCGCCTGCCGAACGGCGGCGGTTACCGCCTCGACATCCTGCCGGCCCTGGAGAACTTTCCGGGCGCGAGCCCGGAGGAGGATGCGCGGCGCGTGAACGCGATTCTCGAGGCGCACATCCGCACGGTGCCGGAGCAGTACTACTGGCTGCACCGCCGCTTCAAGGGGCGTCCGGAAGCCTATCCGGATCCGTACTAGAGCCGGATCCGGATCTCGGCCAGTTCCCGCCTGAGGTCCTCAACCTGGACCTCAAGACTCTCAACACGCGCGGCAAGCCCGGATTGCGGGGCCACCGGTAGTGCGGTTGTTTGCTCCGGGTCGACAGGCGGCAGGCCGCCGTCAACGTCGCCACTAAGCAGATGGGCATACCGCGCGTCACGGGCGCCGGAGGCACGCGGCAGGCGGACCACGAAGGGGCCGCGGGCGTGTGCGCCAAGGGCGCGGAGCGCCAGGTCCACCTCGCCGACATCCGCAATCGGCGTCATACGGTTGCAGCGGGTACGGAGCTCACCGGCGCTCTGCGGCCCGCGTAGCAGCAACTCGCAAATGATCGCGCGCTCGATGTTCGTGAGCTTAAGCAGGCCGAACTCGGTGTTGCAGAAGGTCTGTTTGTACTTGGTCACCTTGCCGCCGTAACCGGAGCGGTCGCTCACCATGTGTTTCTTGTGCAGCAGGTCGACGGTCTGCTGCACGGTCACTTCGTCGAGGTTAAGGACCGGGTCACGATTGCTCTTCTGGTTGCACGCATTCGTCAGCGAGTTGATCGACAGCGGGTATTGCTCCGGCGTCGTGACTTCCTTCTCCAGCAGGCAGCCGAGGACCCGGGCTTCGTGTGGTGTCAGCTCGGGTTTCACGCCTGATTCGCCTCGTCACGGCCCAGTTGACGGCGAATGGCTTCCTCGCGGGCATCGTCAATAGCCAGCAACGTGCCGTCCACATCGGGGGTGCTTTCGTCGCTGATGAATACCCCGGTGAGCACGCTGTCAGGCCCCAGCAAACCCGCCTCGAACAGTGCCCACATCTCCTCGCCGTAGCGGGTGGAGAGGAGCTCCGGTGCGAACCGGCCGAGAGTGGCCGTGATGTTGTTGACGTCCCGCCGGAGCATCGTGCGCGCATTGTTGTTGCCGGCGGCACTCACCACCTGGGGTAGATCAATGATGACGGGGCCGGCCGGTCCGACCAGCACGTTGTACTCGGAAAGATCGCCGTGGATCAGCCCGGCGCAGAGCATCCGCACGATCTGCCCGATCAGGAAGCTGTGATAGTCGCGGGCCTGTTCCGGGGTCAGTTCAATATCGCCGAGCCCGGGGGCAGAAAACCCCTCGGCGTCGGTGATCAGTTCCATGATGAGCACGCCGTTGAAATACCCGTAGGGTTCCGGCACCCGAACGCCGGCTGCCGCCAGTTGATACAGGGCGTCCACCTCGGTGTTCTTCCAGGCGCTTTCCTGTTCCTTGCGCCCGAAGCGTGTGCTCTTGCTCATCGCCCGGGCTTGCCGGCTGCCGCGCACCTGGCGGCCTTCCTGGTACTGGACCCGCTGCTGGAAGCTGCGCTGCCCCATGTCCTTGTAGACCTTGGCGCACCGGATGGTCGCGCCGGAACGGACGATATAGACGGAGGCCTCCTTGCCGCTCTTCAGGGGCCTAAGGACCTCGTCGATGATGCCGTCGTCGATGAGCGGCTGGAGCGGCTTGGGGATTTTCATGGGGCTACATTATGGGGTGGCAGCCCGCGGTCCGGTACTTTGATCGTGAACGCATAGATGCTGAGCACGGTCAGCGCGATGGCGCCAACGATCATCGGCCCCCTGTGCCCGAGGTGGGTATAGATCTGCGTGCCGATGATCGGGCCGAGAATCGCGCCCAGCGTATTGCCGGCACCGAGAAATCCGGCGGCGGCGCCCTGTTCCCAGGGCTCCACGGACAGGCTGGCGCAACCGTTGATGCCGGGGTTTGCACAGGCAAAGGACACACCCAGCACGCCAAACCCGACGGCCATCACGGTCAGGTTCGGTGCGAGCCCGATGAACACCAGCGCGATCACGAAAAACGGCCCCAGCAGGCGGAGCAGCACTTTCGGCCTTACTTTGAAGACCTGCAGCACACCGATCTGCACCGTCACGATCATCGCGGCCATGCTCACCAGCATCACGCTGGCCGTACGCACCAGCACCTTCGGATCCGTGATGCCGAATTCGTCCTGCAGGTAGAAGCTTAAGATCAACTGCAGTGCCATGAAGGTCAGGAAAAACACGAACCACATGATCAGGTACGGCCGCAGCCGGGTATCGCCGAGTTTCAGGACGATCTTGCTGCGCGGGTCGGCGTGTACCGTGGGTTCCGGCAGCAGGTAGTACGTCATGATGACGCCACCAAGCCCGATCAGCGCGGCCACGTACATGGGCACGAGCGGCCCGAAGAAGGCGAGGGCACCCGCCAGCGCCGGACCGAGTACCGAACCCATGCCATTGGCCGCGCCGATAATGGCCAGGCCCTGGCCGCGATGCTCGATGTCAGTCACGTCAACCATGTAGGCCGTGGCGGCCGGGTAGATGGCGGAAGCCGCTGCACCGTAGGCGGCCCGGGCGAACGCGAACAACACCAGCAGGCCCATGCCGGTCAGGATGCCGCTGACGCCGAGTTGCAAGACCAGTGCGATGAGCAGCGTGCCGACGGCCGCCCCGGAGATGCCGATCAGGAACACCGGCTTGCGGCCGATGACGTCGCTGCGCCTGCCCCAGTAGGGCGCGCCGACGATCAGCGGCAGGCTGGCGAGCGTCAGGGCAATTCCGAAGCTCTGCGCATCAAAGCCGACCTGGCGCGCCAGCGGGGTCACGATGACAAAGGTCAGCGACTGGCCGATGGCAAAGAGGAGTACGCCGAGCCCCAGGAGGAAACGGGCCCGGGGCGGGCTCTGGCCGGGAATGTCAGTCATCAGATTTCCATGTTGCAGGTAAAGCGAAGGCCGTGATCTGGTCCCCCGGCTTCTGGTAAACGAAGGCGTGGCCGCCCGAGGCGATGACGACGAACTGACGGCCGCCCGTTTCGTAGCTCATGGGTACCGCAAAGGCCCCGGTGGGCAGGGTGGCCTGCCAGAGTTCCCGGCCGGTCTTGATCTCGAAGGCCCGGAAGCGGTCATCGCCGGTGGCGCCGATGAAGGCCAGGCCCCCGGCCGTCAGCATCGGCCCCCCAAACGTCGGGGTGCCCCAGGCCAGCGGCAGTGGCAGTGAAAACGGTGACGCCATGGGGGGCGGCAGGCTGTGATCCCAAACGCCCAGGGTCGAGTGCCACAGGATGGTGCCGGCCTCGAGGTCCACGGCCACGAGTTCCGCGTAGGGCGGGGCGGTGCAGGGCATCTGGTTGGCCGGCGACAGCAACGCGGCCTGCTTGACGGCGTAGGGCGTGCCGAGCAACCGGACCGGTGCGCCCAGCATGTTCTCCTGCATGGAACGGCGCACGCCGTCGGCCTGTTCGGTCGGCACGATCTTCGCGTAGTGGCCGAGCCGGATGACATTGGTCACGAGGATGCGCGATTCCGGATCGACGGCCACACCGCCCCAGTTCACGCCGCCCGCGCTGGAGGGCCACATGATCGAGCCCTCGAAAGAGGGCGGGGTGAAAATCCCGCCGTAGCGGAAGCCGCCGTAGGCCTTCTTGCAGGCATTCCGTTCCCAGGGCGTCATGCCCCAGAAATCGGCCTCGGTGAACTGCTGGGGCACGAGTGCCGGCGGCTTCACGGGGAAGGGCTGCGTCGGCGACAGCACCTCGCCCGGCACGCCGCCCTGGGGCACCGGCCGTTCCTCGATCGGGAAGAAGGGCTCGCCCGTCTCGCGGTGGAAGATGAAGATCATCCACGTTTTGGTGGCCTGAATGACGGCGGGGAAGGGCTGCCCGTTGCGGGTCAGTTCGATGAGGGTCGGCTGGGCGCTGTTGTCGTAGTCCCAGACGTCGTGGTGCACGGTCTGGAAGTGCCAGACCACCTCGCCGGTGG
>CAZPNN010000270.1:0-3178 GCA_964587605.1 uncultured Chromatiaceae bacterium | reverse complement strand
TACATCGATTTCGGCAAATTCGATGACGGCGGCATCGAAGTGGATGCCGATGCGCTGGCGGCCTTTGGCGTGGCGGGCGTCAATTTGGGGCCCATTGGTGTCTTCGGCAAAGTGGGCGCAATCAACTGGGATGCCAAAGTGTCTGCAGAAGGCGGCTCAGCCGACGATGACGGCACCGACCCGGCGTATGGCATCGGTGCGCGCTTCGCGCTTGGCTCCTTCCAGATCCGGGCTGAATACGAGCTTTTCGACATTGATGCTGCCGATGACGTCGACCTTCTCTCGGCGAGCCTGCTGTATACGTTCTGACCGTAGGCGGGGGCGGCGGACGCCGCCCCCGCACGCTACGTACACATGAACCGAGGCCGCCTCTACTTCAGCGGGGACCAGGCAGTCAGTATCTGCGCGGGATCGCCCGGTTCGGACCACGCATAAACGAGCCGGTCGCGCCCGTGAATCATCTGCGGAAAGCCACTGCCGCGGCTCACCGTGCTTTTGGCAATCACCTGCACCGGGCCTGGTTCACCGTTGAATGGCACGCGGCGCAGGCGAATCTCGCCGGGGCCGTCGTCGGGTTTGGCGGTCCAGCTCACCACGGCCAGATCGTCGGCGAGCAGGTCCACGTCCACGTTTCCGCTGACGGCGCCTTCCTCGATGACGACCGGCGCGCCGAACGTGCGGCCGCCGTCGACCGACCAGGCGAGTTGCACGCGTCGCTTTCGATCCGGCGCCGTGTACCAGGCGACCACGACGCGCTCACCGCGGGCGGCGATGGTGGAGCCGTTCACCGGGCAGCCGGGTATGTGCCACTGGTCGTTGCCGAGAATGACTGGCGGTTGCCACGCGCCGTCGGCATAGCGGCTGACGGCAATGTCGCGAATTTCATCGGCGGTACGGTTGCGGTAGGTGGCTACAGGCCCCGCCCTGGCCAACGCGACGTCGGTGGCACAGCAGTCGCACACGAGATCGTCTATCTCGCCGTTTTCGCGAATGGCGCCGTCGAAGCCGAACCGGGCGTAACGCACCGTCATGCCGCCGGGATCCAGCTTGGTCTTGCGGCCGTCGAGCCACACCGCGCCGAAGCCGTCGTCCCAGGGGAACAGGGTCACGAAGCCGTGTTCAGTGGGCGTGCCATCGTCGTGGGGTTTCAGTGGCGCCCCCCAGGTGGCGCCGGCGTCGCGGGAAATCGCGAGGGCGATGTCGTAGGAATAGGTGCCGCCGGGCTGCCTGACCAGCCAGTGTGCGACCCAGTCCCTGGCTGTGATCGGCGTGACCGACGGGAAATCGGCCCAGTTGATGAACCAGTCGCCGCCGTCGGCGAGCGATTTCGCCGGCGACCAGCGCTCGCCCTTGAGAGTGGCAAACTTCAGGGCATGGCGGCCATCGGCGACTGGTTCGAGCCAGCTCATGACGACATCGCGGGCCGGGGTCAGGGCGAGGTGAGGGGCCGTGCTGCCGTCTGCCGCGGGCGACGGCAGGCTTAAGAAGCTGTCGTTCGTCGTCGCGTCAGGGCCGTTGCGGCAACCGCCCGGCAGGAGCGCCATGAGCGGGAGAACCAGTGCTGCAGCAATAACCCGGAACACACGCATGCCGGCCTCCGATCTTCAGTATGGCGGCAGTATAGGCTCTACGCCGCGGTTCGTTCACCGTTAGACTTGTCGTCATGGGACGCACCAGTACCCTTCTTGCGCCACTCGTGCTGCTGACGTTGTGCGCTGTCAGTGCCAGTGCCGAGAAGCTGACCTTCGATCGCCTGTTTTCACCACCGGATCTTTCCGGGGCCAGCCTCCGGTCGCCGCAGATTTCCCCCGACAGCCGCTACGTTGCCTACCTGCGGGGCAAGCCCGGCAATGCCGGCCAGTTCGACCTGTGGGCGTACGACGTCCGGGCCCGCGGCCACAAGTTGCTGGTCGACTCGGCCGTGCTCGCGCCGGACGACGGAGCATTGTCTGCGGAGGAGGAACAACGGCGCGAGCGGCAGCGCACGGCAGGATTCTCCGGCATCGTCGAATACCAGTTCTCGCGGGATTCCCGTTGGCTGCTGGTGCCACTCGGCGGCGATATCTACGTCTATGACCTGCGTGCCTCGCCCGCGAAGGCGGTTCGCCGGATCACCCGCACGGACGCGTACGAGACGGACGCGCGTTTTTCGCCGCGCGGGCGCTACGTGAGCTTCATCCGCAACCAGAACCTGCTGGTTTACGATCTCGATACCGGGACGGAACGAGCCGTGACCACGGGCGGCGGCGGGCTCGTCAGCTTTGCAATGGCCGAGTTCATCGCCCAGGAGGAGATGGGCCGTAGCACCGGTTACTGGTGGTCGCCCGACGACACACGCATTGCTTTCACGCGTGTTGACGAATCGCCCGTCGCGGAAATCGAACGATTCGAAATCATGGCGGACAAGGTCCAGGTGATTCGCCAGCGTTACCCGGTGGCTGGCGCCCGCAATGCGCTTGTTGAGCTGTATGTCACCGCGCTTTCCAGCGCGGAGCCAGTCAGGATAGATCTGGGCACCGAGCCGGACATCTACCTCGCGCGAGCGGAATGGTTTCCGGACAGCAGCGCACTCACGGTTCAGCGCCAGAGCCGTGACCAGAAAACGCTGACGCTGCTGGCGGCCGACCCCGCATCCGGCCGCACCCGTGAACTGCTGACGGAGCGGGGCGAGGCGTGGGTCAACCTCAACGACGAACTCACGTTCCTCAAGGACTCGCCAGAGTTCATCTGGTCATCGAGCCGCACCGGGTTCCGTCACCTTTATCTTTATCAGCTCGATGGAAAACTGCTGCGAGCACTAACCAATGGCGAGTGGAATGTGGTCGGCGACGGCGGCCGGCGCGCGCTGAAGGGCGTGGACGAGAAGCGCGGTCTCGTGTATTTCACGGCCAACGCCGAGACACCGCTGGAGCGTCACCTGTATTCGGCGTCACTGCGCGGACCGCCGGGCAGCCTTCGCCGTGTTAGCGACGCGTCCGGCTGGCACTCCGTCACGATGTCCGAGGATGCCAGGATCTACCTGGACACCTATTCGACGCCCGAGCGTCCGCCATCGCTGACGCTGCACTCCGCCACCGGGAAAGTGCTGGACGTCCTGGTGGCCAACGAGCTCAATGCGGAGCATCCGTACGCCCGCTACGTCGACGAGCACGCACCGACCGAGTTCGGCACGCTGAAG
>CAZPNN010000269.1:0-2284 GCA_964587605.1 uncultured Chromatiaceae bacterium | reverse complement strand
CTCCTGACTCTGCCGCCGCTGGTGCCTGCCAACCACACGGGCTGAATGTTCTTCGGTTACTTCCACTCCGCGCTGGGTTTTTCCTTCACCCTCCTGACCATCGCCGCGGTATTGACCGGTACCTGGCTCTGGTTGCGCCGGGGTGTGGGCCTGCTCGCCGCCTTTCCGCCGGGCTTCGGGGCGCAGGTCTGGGCCACGGTGGCGATCACCGCGTATGCCTTTTCCACCTTCAAGGCGCCGGAGCCGGGTGTCGTGGCGCTGGGGGCGCTGCTGGGAATCACCGGCGCCGTGTGGGGGCTCGGTGCCTGGCTTAAGAGCCAGCGCCAGTCCGTTGAGTTCGTCAGCCGGCCGGGCGGGATTGTGCGCGGCCTGGCTTTCACGGCGGCGTTTGGGCTGATCGTTGTCGGCGCCTACGGCCCGTATGCCACATTCCGGGTCACGCCCTGGCCGGTTGGCGAAGTGGTGGAGGCGGCGGAAGGTCTGACATCGCACGACGCGCCGGTGACCGAGGTAACTGTGTTTCCGGAGACGCCCTTCGAACGGCAGGTGAAGGAAGAGACTTACAAATGGTGCCGTTTCTGCCACACGGTGGAGAAGGGCGGCAAGCACCTGGTCGGCCCGAATCTCTACGCGATCTTCGGCCAGCAGGCCGGCACGGTTCCCAACTATTACTACTCGGCCGCCATGGCGGAGGCCGGCCGCAACGGCCTCGTCTGGGACGATGCGAACCTGGACAAGTACCTCGCGGGTCCCGACCAGTTCCTGCCGGGCACCAAAATGATCATCTCCAGCGGGCCGGTGAAGACTGCTGAGGAACGGGCCGCCGTCATCAACATCCTGAAGCGCGAGACGATGCCGCAGCCGCTCCTGCGGTAGGCTAGCCGCCATGGCCGATCTTCAGTCCTGGACTACCGAGCGTATCGCGCGGCTCGTCGCCCTGGTGCTGCTGATCGCGGCCTGCCTGCAGATCATCCTGCCCTTCCTTGGGGCCCTGACCTGGGCCGCCATCATTGCCATTACCATCTGGCCCGCTTTCGTGTGGCTCGCAGGCCGCCTGGGTGAGCGGCCCGTTGTTGCGGCCGGCCTCTGCAGTCTTGCCCTGTTTTTGCTGCTGGTAGTGCCGTTCGGCATCCTCACGGCGACACTGGGTCAGGCCGTGCCGCAGGTGGCAGCGATGCTGAAGGAGCTGGCCGGTTCCATCGCTCCCGAGCCGCCGCCGTGGGTTCGCGACCTGCCGCTGATTGGCGATCTGCTGCGCGGTGTATGGCTGAGCGCGGTGACCGACATGTCGGGAGTTGTCACCAAGGCGCTGCCGGCAGCCGAGGAGGCGGGCGTGTGGGCGCTGGCCCAGGGCGCCAACCTGGCCCTGGCCCTGCTGGAGTTCCTGTTCGCGATCCTGATTGCGGCGGTCTTCCTGATCACGGCGGACCGTTCGGCCGACCTTGCCGAGCGCCTGGTGTCCCGTCTCGACATCGGGGATCAGGGCAGCATCATTCCGCTGGTGGTGGGTACCGTGCGCAGCGTATCGATCGGCCTCGTCGGCACGGCGTCAGTGCAGGCGCTGATCGCAGCCCTGGGCTTTGTCATTGCCGGCATGCCGGGAGCCGCACTGCTCGGCTTTGCCACTTTCATGCTGGCGCTGGTGCAGTTGCCGACCTTTCTCATCTGGCTGCCATCGGCGGCCTGGCTGTACTACGCCGGTGAAACAGGCTCGGCGATTTTCCTCGGCGTCTGGGGCCTGCTCTTCGTCAACACGGTCGATAACTTCCTCCGTCCCTACCTGATCAGCCGCGGGGCAAAGCTGCCCTTTGCGCTGATCCTGATGGGCGTCCTCGGGGGGCTGCTGGCCTGGGGGATCATCGGCCTGTTCATCGGGCCGACCCTGCTGGCGGTGGCGTATTCGCTGGCCCGAAGCTGGATCGGGGTGGCGCGCAAAGCGGTCAATTTGCCACCTATTCCCAGATAGATCGGCGGTGATCGCCGCTTTTCCGACCTCGTTCGAGACTTAGTACTCCGTGGCTCGCGGGTCCACGGCGGGAAATCCTGTCCGGCTACCGTGAGTACACGGTGAGCGCCCGGACAGGACACCCGCCGCGGACCCGCTGCAACGGGAATAGTCCTGCGGCGTGCGAAGGCGGTCCTTGTGAACATATAAAGAGATCTTTATATTTAGCCGATGAACCTTGAGCAGGCCGTATCGCAGCTGGACGCTGCCGCGGAACCCAGCCGGCTGCGGCTGCTGGTCGCGTTGTTGGGTGGCGAAACGACGGTCGGCGATCTGGTG
>CAZPNN010000268.1:0-2971 GCA_964587605.1 uncultured Chromatiaceae bacterium | reverse complement strand
AGGCTGCCGTAGACGATGTCATCCAGTTCCGCCCGGTTGCGGGCCAGTCCGTGAATCCGCGCGCCGTAGGCCACATTCTCGTAGATGGACTTTGGAAATGGATTCGGTTTCTGGAAAACCATCCCGACGCGCGCGCGGAGCATCACGACGTCGGTATCCCGGTCATAGATGTCCTGGCCATCGAGCCGGAAGTCGCCGGTTACCCGGGCGGACTCAATCGTGTCATTCATCCGGTTAAGGCACCGGATAAAGGTCGACTTGCCACATCCCGACGGGCCAATCAGGGCGATGACCTCGTTCCGGCCCACATCAAGACTGATGTTCCGGAGTGCGTGCGTATCACCGTAGTGAACATTGCCCCCACGAACGCAAATGACAGCGTCTTTGGACGTGACGTCGCCCACCGTATCGGGGGCAATACGGTCCGTCTCGCTCGCATCGGCAATTGCCGTGGCGGAGGCAACTTTCTTGGCAGCAGTCACGGGTTCCCGCATGGCAACGAAACCTTGTTCCTTGTCCATCAGCAGCATTATCGACAATCCCCCATGCTAACCGCTACCAGCGCCGCTCGAAGCGGTTTCGTAACCAGACGGCAGCGGCATTCATGACCAGAAGAAACGCCAGGAGCACCATAATGGCTGCAGACGTGCGCTCCACGAACGCCCGCTCGGGGCTGTCGGCCCACAGGTAGATCTGCACTGGCAGCGCGGTGGCGGGGCTCATGGGTCCGCTCGGGACTTCAACGATAAAGGCCACCATGCCAATCATCAGCAGCGGCGCCGATTCGCCCAGGGCACGGGCCATGCCAATGATGGCCCCCGTCAGCATGCCAGGCAGGGCCAGCGGCAGGACGTGGTGAAAGACCATCTGCATCGTCGATGCGCCAACACCCAGGGCAGCCTCCCGCACCGACGGCGGCACCGACTTGATGGCAGCGCGCGACGCTATGATGATAACCGGCAGGGTCATCAGGGAAAGCACCAGCCCGCCTACGAGCGGCGCCGAACGCGGGAGCCCGAAGAAATTGATGAACACTGCCAGCCCCAGCAGTCCGAAGACGATGGAGGGTACGGCCGCGAGGTTGTTGATGTTCACCTCGATGACATCGACCACCCAACTGCGTGGCGCAAACTCCTCCAGGTAGATTGCAGCGGCAACACCGAGCGGGAATGACAGCAGCAGGGTTACCAGCAGCATGAAGAATGAGCCCTTGGTCGCGCCCCATATCCCGGCCAGTTCGGGCTCGCGGGAATCGCCCGCCGTAAAGAACGTGGCATTGAAGCGCTGCTCCAGCCTGTTCATCTCCTTCAGCCGATCGACCCACGCAACCTGCTGGTCACTGAGCCTTCGCACATCGTCATTGCCGGCGTCACCAGCCTCCGCGCGGCCCTTCACGAACAGGTTCACCTCATCGTCGGCTGGCAACCAGAGCTCCCGCGTCTGCCCCAGAATTTCCGGGTTGGCCACCACCATGGACTGTATCCTGAACGCGCCTCCCGAACTGATCAGTGCGTAGAGGTCCCGTCGAGCCGCGCGACCCTCAGCTTCAGGAAACAACGCGGCCAGTGAATTCTTGATCAACAGCGGGTAATTGGCCGCGGCCAGCACATCCGGCTCCCGCGTGCCATCGGGATCGATCACGGCACGATCAAAGTTTATTTCGAGGCGCACATAGCTTTGCTGAAACGCGCCATAGCCATTGCCGATGATCGTCGTGAAGAGCACGAGCAGAAAGCTCACGCCAATCAGTACCGACATCAGGCCGCAGAAGCGAAACAACCTCTCGCTGCGGTAGCGACGGCGGAGACTGGCATCCACCCGCCGTCGGGTCTCTGCGGCAGTGAGCGTGGCCATCAGTCGTACTGCTCCCGGTACCGGCGAACAACCTGCAGGGCGATGATATTCAGGATCAGCGTGACAACGAACAATACGAGGCCGAGAGCAAAGGCTGCCAGCGTTTTCGGGCTGTCAAACTCCTGATCACCGACCAGCAGAGTGACAATTTGCACCGTTACCGTTGTGACCGACTCCAGGGGATTGGCAGTCAGATTGGCGGACAAGCCAGCAGCCATTACGACAATCATCGTCTCGCCAATGGCGCGGGATGCTGCCAGCAGTACTCCCCCCACGATACCCGGGAGGGCGGCGCGGAGAATGACCCGCTTGATCGTCTCCGACTTGGTGGCGCCGAGGGCGTAGGATCCATCGCGCATGGCGCTCGGAACGGCATTGATCACGTCATCAGACAGCGACGACACGAACGGGATAATCATGATTCCCATGACAAGGCCCGCGCCCAGGGCGCTTTCCGAGGCCACCTCCAGCCCCATACTGGCCCCGAGATCGCGAATCACTGGCGCAACGGTAAGCGCGGCAAAGTAGCCGTAAACAACGGTCGGAATTCCCGCCAGGACCTCGAGCACCGGCTTGACCACCCGCCGCAGCGCCGGCCGGGCGTATTCGGACAGGTAAATCGCAATCATCAGACCGATGGGCACCGCAACGAGAAGGGCAATTCCCGAGATCAGAAGCGTACCGGCAAACAGCGGCATGGCTCCGAAGGCACCGGATGACCCGACCTGGTCGGCTCGAATTGCCGTTTGCGGGCTCCACGTGAGCCCGAAAAGGAAGTCATCGAAGGGCACTTGCCGGAAGAAGCGGATCGCCTCGAAGGTTACGGAAAGCAAAATGCCCAGCGTGGTGAGAATCGCTACCAGCGACGCTGAAATCAAGGCTACCTTGATTACCAGTTCCACATGGTTTCGGGCCCGGAACTGCGGACGCAGGCGTGTCCACGCCACCGCGAAGCCGACGAATGAGACCACAATCATCAGGCCTGACAGGAGTTTTTGCGAAGCAGCCCGCAGAGCGTTGTATAAATCAGCGGCTACCGAAAATTCAGCCTGGCGGCTTTCGTCAACCATCTGGCCCGCTGCCAGGTTGCGTATGTCATTCAGCGTCAGACCCAGTT
>CAZPNN010000267.1:0-2191 GCA_964587605.1 uncultured Chromatiaceae bacterium | reverse complement strand
CACCGTCACGTTCAGCCAGATGGGCGGCGAGGGCGTGAGCTGGGTCGGGCAGGCGCCGTTCACGACCGACCGCCACGTGTTTGCCAATCTGGGCGATGGCACCTACTACCACTCGGGGCTGCTCGCCATTCGCCAGGCCATCACTGCCGGCGTGAATATCACCTACAAGATCCTGGTCAATGACGCGGTGGCGATGACCGGGGGCCAGCCGGTCGAGGGTCCGCTGACGGTCCCGGACATGACGCGGGAACTAAAGGCCGAGGGCGTGCGCAGCATCGTGGTCGTCACTGATGAACCGGAAAAGTACCGCGGCGTCGAACTCGCGCGGGGCACCACGGTGCGCCACCGTGACGCTCTCGACGGCATCCAGCGGGAACTGCGCGAGCTGCCCGGCTGCACGATCCTGATCTACGACCAGACCTGCGCCGCGGAGCTGCGCCGGCGACGCAAGCGCGGCCTGCTCGAGACGCCGGCACGAACCGTGCTGATCAATGAACTGGTCTGCGAGGGCTGCGGCGACTGCTCGGTGCAGAGCAACTGCCTGTCGGTGGAACCGGTGGACACCCCCTTCGGCCGCAAGCGCCGGATCAACCAGAGTTCCTGCAACAAGGACTTCTCGTGCCTCAAGGGCTTCTGCCCGAGCTTCGTCACGGTCGAGGGCGGGACGTTGCGCAAGACGGCAATGACGACAATGGGCGATCTCTCGGCATTGCCCCGCTTGCCCGAGCCGCAACTGCCGGATGACGAACGCGCCTGGGGCATCGTGGTCGCCGGCATCGGCGGCACGGGCGTGATCACCGTCGGGCAACTGCTCGGTATGGCCGCGCACCTCGAGGGCAAGGGCGTCGTCACCCAGGACGCGGCCGGCCTGGCCCAGAAAGGCGGTGCAACCTGGAGCCACGTGCAGATCGCGCGCCAGGCCGACGCCATCTTCACCACCAAGGTCGACACCGCCAAGGCCGACCTCGTCCTCGGTTGCGACGCGATCGTGACGGCGGATCACAGCACACTGGCGCTGATGCGCGAAGGCCGGACGTCAGTGGTCCTGAATACTCACGGCTCGCCCACCGGGGCGTTCATCCAGGACGCGGACTGGCGCTTTCCGTCCGCGGCCTGCGAAGCCGCGATCGAGCGTGCCGTGGGTCGCGGGGCCATCGGGCGCTTCGATGCCGATTTCGTCGCGACGAGGACACTCGGCGACGCCGTTTACAGCAATCTCGTGATGCTTGGTTATGCCTGGCAGAGGGGCCGCGTGCCGCTCAGTCGTGCGAGCCTTAAGCGTGCCCTCGAACTGAATAATGTGCAGGTGGACAGCAACCGGGCGGCCTTCGAGTGGGGCCGTGCCTGCGCCCACGACCTGGCCGCCGTCCTGGCGCAACTCGGTCCCGGGCCGGCAACAGCGCCCTCGCCCTCGCCCTCGCCCTCGCCGTCGCCCTCGGAAGGCCCGCCGTTCCTGGCCGCGATGCTGGAGGAACGGGCCGCGTTCCTGACTGGCTACCAGGATGCCGCCTACGCGGTCTCCTATCGTGCCTTCGTGGAGCAGGTCCGCGCGGCGGAAACGCCGTTACAGGCCGGCCATGATTTCAGCGAAGCCGTGGCGCGTTACCTGTTCAAGCTGATGGCCTATAAGGACGAGTACGAAGTCGCCCGCCTGCACACGCAGCAGGCTTTCAGCGACCAGATCGCCGCGATGTTCGAGGGCGACTACCGCATCGTGCACCACCTGGCGCCGCCGCTGTTCGCGCGGCGCAATGCGCAGGGCGAGCTCGTCAAGCGGCCGTTCGGGCCGTGGGTGCGCGTGGCATTCGGCGTGCTCGCCCAGCTGAAGGGCTTGCGCGGCGGCCCCTTCGATCCCTTCGGTTACACGGCAGAACGGCGGCTGGAGCGCAACCTGATCGTGGAGTACCGCGAGTGTATCCAGGGCCTGCTGCCCGGACTGACCAGGGAGAAGCTGGCGCTGGCGATCAGGATTGCACGCCTGCCCGAGGGCATTCGCGGCTACGGTCACGTGAAGACGCGACACCTCAAGGTGGTGCGCGCGGAATGGGACGCCCTGATGGCGCGTTGGCAGTAAAGCTTAAGCGTTATCCGCCGATGACGAACCGCGACCAGCTGGCCACGGCGACGACGATCCAGCCCCACAGCGCCAGCAGCACGAGCCAGCTCAGCGCATAGGCCTGGATGCGCGGGT
>CAZPNN010000266.1:0-3488 GCA_964587605.1 uncultured Chromatiaceae bacterium | reverse complement strand
CACGGTGACCTGTTCACGCCACCGAGCGACCAGGGCTGGATCATGTTCCCGGGGTCGGCTGGTGGCATGAACTGGGGTAGCGGCGCCTACGATGCCGAACGGAATCTGCTGGTCACCAGCCTCTCCCAGATCGGCCTGTACCTGAAGCTGGTGCCGCGCGAGACCGTGCCGCCAGCCAGAAACTTTGATCCCACGCGCGGCGCACCGATGGGGCCACCCGGGATTATCGAGGGCACGCCCTGGGCCATCGAGCAGCGCATCCTGCTTGGCCCGACCATGATGCCGTGTACGAGCCCCCCGTGGTCCACGCTCGTTGGCGTCGATCTGGCGGCGGGTGAGATTCGCTGGAGTGTGCCCCTGGGCACCATCGACAAACTCGCCCCGGTGCCCATCCCGCCGCTGAAGTGGGGCGCGCCCGTGTCGGGCGGACCGATTGTCACGGCCGGTGGCATCGTCTTCATCGGCGCAACCGGGGACGAACGACTGCGGGCCTTCGATACCGAGACGGGCAACGAGGTGTGGTCCACCCGCTTGCCCACCTCCGCGCACGCCAACCCGATGACCTATCAGCACGACGGCCGGCAGTACGTCGTTATTGCGGCCGGCAGCCACATGTTCATCAATGCGAAGACCATCGACGACTACCTCGTGGCTTACGCACTGCCCAGGAAGTTCCTCGAATCTGCCGAATGACGGCTCCCGCCCGGAGGCTGGACAACCGGTTCGGAAAAGGCCGGAGCCTATGGATTCCGGGCAATCTGCGTGCCATGATCGGCCCGCTTTCCATTTCGCAAGCCAACCTGACGGCAGGAGAAACCTAATCATGAAGTCGAGACTGATTGCAGCAATTGCGTTGCTGGCCATAAGCCCCTTGACCGCCTCCGCCCAGGACGGCGCCGGCCACTGCAACTATGTTCAGCAGAACATGTTTGCCGGCCCCTTCAAGGTCTGCGACTCGCCCGCGACTGCCGAGAAGTGCGCCGAACTCGGCAAGACGGATGAGAACACTGGTGCCGCTCACGGTGCCGGCGACTGCGCCGCCGCGGGCCAGGTTGGCGTGTGCGACATGGGCGAAGCCGGCAAGCGCGTGTACTACGAAGGCGATCCCGGCGGCCTCGAGATCGGCTGCGGCTTCCAGGGCGGCGAGTGGAAGGTCGCCGGCTGAGGATTCCGGCACGTTCTGACTACAGGAACTGAACAGGGCCGGCTCCTCGCGGAGCCGGCCTTTTTCATTGACTGGCGGTTTCCCGTTCCGGCGTCGCCGATTTTATGCCGCGAACGATGACGTTCGGCAGGCGCGCGTTGTCGAAGCCAGCCTTTAACGGCTCCATGCCGTTGTGCGGACCGAGCCGGACGATGACCAGATCAAGTTCACGGGACACGTACACACGCTGGCCACCGCGGCCGATCAACATGAACAGATCGGGCGCCAGAAAGGGCTCGGATTGCGGGCGCTCACGGTCATCCGGACCCTTGCGCGAGTCGCCAATCCCGGCACCCAGCCACGTGAAATACCCGTAGCCGGGGTACTGCGGCGACGGCGTCGTCATCTCGTCGATCCACGCCGCCGGCAACACGGGTTCGCCGCGCACCAGTCCCCGGTCTTTCATCAGCAGGCCGACGCGGGCCCAGTCCATCGCCGGCGCGAGCATGCAGCAGGCCGTCATGGCCATGCCGCCCTCGCGGTCCAGCCAGACCTCGGCCTGCTGCCCGCCCATCGGCCGCCAGATTTTCCGGTCCAGCCACCGGGCCCACGGTTCGCCCGTCGCGCGCTGAACGACAAGGCCGATGAGGGCCGCGTCCAGGTCGTTGTAGTCGAACTGCTGACCGGGCGGCATCGCTGCCGGGGTACGGAGATACACGGCCTCCCGGTCGGAACTGTTGAGAAACCGGAAGGCGGAATCCGGAGCGAAGGGATTCAGCGTGAAGCGTGCCTGCGCAAGGCCGGTCGCCATCTGCAGGAAATCGCGGAGTCGGATCGCACCGCGGGGGTCGCCTCCCCATTCCGGCAAATACGTGGCCACGGGTTCGTCCACCGACTTGATATGCCCGTCTGCAATTGCCGCGCCCAGCGCCAGGGCTGCGAGCGTCTTCATCATCGACTGCGACTGGGTGAGGCGATTGCGGTCCCAGCCCGGGGCGTACCACTCCGTCTGCACGACCCCCCAGTGCAGCACGATCAGGGCAAAGGAATCGAACTCGGCGGCGTAACGCTCCGCCTCGCGCAGGGCGGCTGGCGAGATCGTCAGGCCGTCGCCTTGCGCCGCGGGAAACTCACGGACAGGCCCGCCGCCAATGGTGACGGTGGGCCGGAAATCCATGTGCTCCGGCGACAGGTGTGTGACAACGTTCCACCAGCGACGCCAGAACGGCGGGTCTTGCCAGTAGGACCAACTGACGACCCCGGCGCCGATCACAACCAGCGCGGCCACGCTGCGCGTCAACCATGGCCGGCTCACGACGGTCGCGTGCCCTGCGATCAGGTGCTCTCGAACTGGTGGCGAATGGCCTCACCCATCCACTTCATGAAGTTGGGGTGAGAGACGAGGCCCTTCGAATTGAACTCGAAATCGAGACCCTTGAGGTCACTGCGCAGCTTCGCCTGCACGGACCGGCCGGAGATCAGGTTGGTCACCACGAGCACGCGCTGACCCTGCTTGGCGGCGGCGTCCACGGCCGCCCGCAATTTCTGGACGTTGGCTTCCCGGATTTCGGGGGGAGCATCGTCCTGCAGCGTCATTCCGCGCACGTCGGCGAATCCGCCATCCTGCTTGATGATTTTCGCGAGGCCGGCCAAAACGCGCAGCTCTTCAGCATTATCCTCCGCCGACGACGGCCCGTGGCCGGCAATGATGACAACTTCCTTCTTCGGGTCCTGGCTCAGCTCCAGGGCATGGTCGAGGAGAATCTCGGCTACCAGCGGATCGTCGCCGGGAGGCGGCACGAACAGCAGCCTGGCGTTGCTCTTCACGCGCGACACGGTGGCGAACTCGGGCTTCTCCTGCTGGCCGAAGATGTACATCCACTGACGGTGCAGCTCGTTGGTAGCCGATGAGGTGATCGGTACGACAACGATCTCCTTGGCGCCCGCGGCCTCCAGGTCGTTCAGCGCCACCTGGATGTGGTCTGACATCATCATTGCCATACCGACACCCATGGAGGTGGGAAAGATGTCGCCGATGGGCTGCATCTGTGCCCGGAACATCTTGTCGCCCTGCTCCCGGAAGCCGTGCATCAGGATCAGGACTCCCTGGGAGCCCTTCAGCTCCGCCGGGCTGATGTACCAGGCGTACTCCGGACCCATCATGTCCATGGACAGGGCGATTTCCGCGTCGCTGTAGTTCTTGTAGAGCGCGATCTTCTCCCGCAGCTCCTTCGTCATGGCCGGGTCCATCTTGTGCTTCATGTCGTAGAGGCTGCGGCCCTCCGCATCCCGGCCCCTGTTCATCTGGCTCATGTCGTGGCCCGAGTGGTCCATTTCTGCGGCA
>CAZPNN010000265.1:0-3392 GCA_964587605.1 uncultured Chromatiaceae bacterium | reverse complement strand
GCGTTCCACAACGCCAGCAGCATGAACAGGCCGGCCGTGCTGAGCGCCCAGAGCTTGTGATCTTCCATGGCGAGATGGGCCGCGTCGTCGTGGGCAACAGATCCGGCGGCCTGCAAGCCGGCCGCTATGGTCAGCACCGTTAGCGTGGCGCCCAGCCACAGGTTCCAGTTCGCGGCCGCTTCGACCCCGGGCATGGCGCGACTGCGGCCGGCGACGGCAGACACTACAAAAAGCAGCGTGGCGATCGCCAGCAGGGCAATCGTGAAATGCACCAGGATCGGGTGCCAGTTCGGAATGATTGCGATCATATTCAGTGGTTCCCGTTCGTGGAAAAATAGCGGCCTACTTCATCGCGCTTCGTTTCAGCCAGCGCCGCGCAGAGTTCAATGCCTTCGAGCGTTTCGGCGAGCGTGCGATCGGCACCGTCCAGTTTGTCGAGCATCGGCGTGAAAAACGTCTTCAACTCGTCACGCTCCGCAAGCGTGCAGAAACCCGCACCGAAGCGCGGCAGCCAGCGGTAGCCGAAGTGGCTTATGCGCCCGATGAAGGCCTCGTGATTGGCCTTGAACCAGTCGAAGGTTGCGCGGCGCTGGCTTTCGCGGGCGGCGAGGGCGAAGGCGATGGAGGTGGGCTCGCGCGCACGCAGCTGCGGATCAAGCAGCAGTTTCCGCACCCGTTCTCCGGCCGCGGCATCGTCGGTGCTGCCCAACGCGACCGCGGCCTGCGAGCGAAACTGGATATCACTGGAGGCCAGCATCCGCTCGATGAGCGCTTCGACGAACGGCAGGCCGTTCTCCTGCACGCCCACCTGCAGCGCAATCTCGACCTGGGCCGGTGTCACGGCGCCCGGATCGGGGGTCGCGCCGGGCTTGCCGAAGCCGATGTAGCGCCGGGCCTGGCCGGCAAGCGTGGCCCGCAGTTCCGGATCCCCGGCCTCCAGGGCAAGAAAGCGCACCAGGCTCGTCCGCAACAGCGCGCGGTCTACGGCGGTGGAATCGGTGGCAGCGTCGCTCCCCGCCGAATCATCGCTGGCATAAAGCGCGTCCAGTCGCGGCCGGTACGTGGTGCGCATGAAGCCCATCACCTGCTCACGTGCAGCGGCTGGCGCGAGATAGTCGCGCAGGCGCACCAGGCTTGCGCCAGGCGCCATCACCACCGACGAATAAGCTGACGTGGCGAGGGTTGTGACAGCGGCAAGCCAGGCGTCTGTCGGGAGCCGGTTCGCCTGGTAGGCGGCCGACAGGCTGTCTGCCGCCAGCAGGGCTTCCAGTTCGTTGAGCTGGCCGAAGTTCGCCAGCAGTGCACGCCACCCGGCCTCATCAAGCGCAAACCGGTAGTAGCCTGCACCGTCTGCATTCGGCATGACAAAGGTCGGGCAGCCCGTGGTGGTTAGCGGCATCCGGGTCGACACTTCCGTCAGCAGCTCGCAATCCTTGCCGACACCCGTGGTGGTTCCGTACCGCACACAGAGCGGCAGCTGCCAGTTGCGCTGCGGGTCGCCCCGCGATCCCACCGGCAGGTAGCGGGACTGGGAAACGTGGAGCACGGCGCCCTCGGCACCGCACTCGAGCCTGGCGGTGACCAGCGGCACGCCGGGCTGATCGATGAAGCTGCGGAAGGCGGGCACCAGGTCCGGTCGCCCGGAACCCTTGGCCAGCGAGGCCATGAAGTCCTCGACGTCGGCGACGGCGTGCGGGATGCGCTCCATGTGGGTGCGGATGCCGGCACGGAAACGCTCCTCGCCGAGCCAGCTCTCGAACATGCCGAGCACGGCGCCGCCCTTGAGGTAGGTGATGCCGTCGAAGGCGCTGCCGATATCCAGATTCCGGGTCACGGGCTGGCGAATCTGGCGGGCAGCGATCCGGCTGTCGAGTTCCATGGCGGCCGGCGTCTGCAGTGCGGGGACGATGTCGAAGCGCAGGGACGGTTGCCACGCGTTGGCGGCCTTGAATCCCATCCAGTTGGCAAACGATTCGTTCAGCCAGATGTCGTCCCACCATTTTGGCGTGACGAGGTCGCCGAACCACTGGTGGGCGAGTTCATGGGCGTGAATTCCGCCAAAGCCGCGGCGCTGCTCGAAGGACGCGTCATCGGCAATGAGCAGGCGCGGATCGCCATAAACGATGGCCCCGGCATTTTCCATGCCGCCACCGAAGTCCGGCGACGCGATGAGGTCCAGCTTGGGGTAGGGGAAGGCGACGCCGAAGTAGTTCTCGAGATAACTGACGATGGCAGCCGTGTTGTCCAGCGCGTAGCGAAGCCTGGGCCCCTTGCCGCGCGTCGCCACCCCGCGCAGCGGCAGTGGCTGCTTACGCACGGCGCTCGCTGGCAACGGCGGCGCCTCCACGACATCGAACGGGCCGACCGCCAGCGCGATCAGGTAGGTCGGCAGGGGCAGTGTGGTTGCCAGGCTGACCCGCTTTCGACCAATGCCAGCCGGGGCCTCGCTCAGGATTGGCGTATTGCCGATGACGGCGTTTGCGGTCCCCGTGGTTACGGCGATATCAAAGGGCGTCTTGAAACCGGGCTCGTCGAACCCGGGGAACATGCGGCGCGCGTCAATCGGCTGAAACTGCGTGAAGACGTACGAATCATCGCCCACGACGGACTGGTACAGGCCTTCGCCGCCCCGGCCAAACGTGGCTGTGTAAACGAAGTACAACGTACTGCGGCCAGTCGGCAGTTGGTCGGCAAAGGTCAGGCGCGCGACGCCGGTAGAATCAACCTGCTCGTAGGTTGCGTTCCGCGTCAAACCGTCTGGCCCCGATAGAGTTACTGCGGTGACGGCGAGATTGTTGCCGTGCAGGTAAATCACGTTTGACGGTGAACGGATATCGACATCGATCGCAACGATGCCAGAGAACCCGGGTGAGGCCGGGTCGATTTCGAGGTCGAGCCGGTAGTGCAGGGGCCGCACGTCGGAGCCGAGCTTGCCTGCTGGTGCTTCCGGTGCGTCAGTTATCGCCAGTGCTCCGGTGGCGGGCAGCGCCGCTACCAGCGCGAACAACAGGGAGACGATGCGCATGGCGGAAATCCTCTGGTTGTACCCCGCGAACGGGTGCCGACGATGGGGTTGTGATAGTAAGGGGGTATCCGGTCGCTTGACCACCGGGATGCGGCAGGGCGTCGCGGAAACCCACCGGGTCACGCCCCCGCGTGGCATCATCGGAGGGCCTCCGGCAAGTCATTAAGGGTGATCAAGGTGTCCGTCCGTTTCATGCTCCGTCGAGCCGCGGTCCTCGGATCGCTGCTGTCTGCCATCCTCCTGCCGCCGGTCGCATCTGCACAGCCTGCCCACGCCCCCGAGCGCTACACGCTGATCCATGCGGGGACTCTGCTGGCCGTGCCCGGGACCGGGCCGCTGCGCGAAATGACCCTTGTCGTGAAGAACG
>CAZPNN010000264.1:0-5516 GCA_964587605.1 uncultured Chromatiaceae bacterium | reverse complement strand
CATCGCCGGCGGCAAGGACTGGAACCCCTGCGTGTTCGTCGACGACAACCCCACGCTCCACGGGCGGGTGATCGCCGGCCTGACCGTGGCGGCACCGGACCGTTTACCGGAGCTCGTCCGGCGGCACGGTATCCGGCGCGTACTGCTGGCCCTGCCGTCGGCCTCTCGCCGCAGGCGCCAGGAAATCATTGCGCGCCTGGAGCAGCTCCAGGTCCGCGTCCAGACGATTCCGGATATTGGCGACCTGTTGTCGGGTCGGGCCCGGGTGGACGACGTGCAGGACGTGGATGTGGCCGACCTGCTCGGTCGCGAGGCGGTGCCCCCCAACACCCGCCTGCTCGATGCCTGCCTCTCCGGCAAGTCGGTGCTGGTGACCGGCGCCGGCGGGTCCATCGGGTCTGAGTTGTGCCGGCAAATCGTCCGGCTCAAGCCGCGCCGGCTGGTCCTGCTCGACATCTCGGAGTCCGCCCTGTTCGCCATCGACCGGGAGCTGCGCCGCTGCATGGCCGAGGACGGCATCGCCAAAGACGGCGTGGAAGTCGAGCTGGTGCCGCTCATCGGCTCGGCCCACCATCGCACGCGGGTCTTTCAGGCGCTGAAAAACTTCGGCGTGCAGACCGTGTACCACGCAGCGGCCTACAAGCACGTGCCCCTGGTCGAGTACAACATGCTCGAGGGCGTGCACAACAATGTCATCGGCACCTGGTACGCCGCGGAGGCGGCCTCCGAGGCTGGCGTCGAGACCTTCGTGCTGGTCTCGACGGACAAGGCCGTGTCGCCCGTCAACGTCATGGGCGCCAGCAAGCGCATGGCCGAGCTGGTGTTGCAGGCAATGAGCGAGCGCCAGACGACCACCCGCTTCTGCATGGTCCGCTTCGGCAACGTGCTGGACTCGTCGGGTTCCGTCGTGCCGGTATTCCGCGAGCAGATCCGTCGGGGCGGACCGGTGACCGTCACGCACCGGGACATCATTCGCTACTTCATGACCATTCCCGAGGCGGCCCAGCTGGTGTTGCAGGCGGGCGCCATGAGCCAGGGTGGCGACGTGTTCGTCCTCGACATGGGGAAGCCCGTGCGCATCGCCGATCTGGCCCGGCGGATGATTCAGCTCATGGGCTTCACGGTGCGCGACGACGAGCACCCGGACGGGAACATCGCGATCCACTACACGGGCCTCCGGCCGGCGGAGAAGCTGTACGAGGAGCTCCTGATCGGCGGCAACGTGACCGGCACGGACCACCCGATGATCCTCCGGGCCATGGAGGAGTCCTTGCCCTGGCCGCGGGTCCAGCAGTGCCTGGAGCAGCTGCTGCAGGCCTCGGCCTCGTCCGATTGCGAGCGGGTGCGGGACCTGCTGGTCGAGTCGGTTCGGGGGTACCAGCCGACCAATGGCGTGGACGACCTGGTCTGGCGGGCCGGCCGGACCGTTGGTGCGGAGACCCCGCTACAGGGCCCGGCTACTGTTACCGAACTCGCGTCGCGGCGAGTCGCAAATTCAGCGACCTAGCCGCGCTGGCCTGGGGCGCCGGTGATGCGGCAGCCCAACGACGCCCCGGTCCGTGCCCTAGAAACTGAAACTGACGCCGGCTACCCACACCCTGCGCTTGGGATCCACGCCGGCTCGCTCTGCCTGATTCGCCGTATCGTCGAGCAGCCGCTTCCACTCGTAACCGGCGTAGGGGGCGAATGCAGGCCGGATTTTGTACTTGAGCCGCAGACCCGCCGCCACCTGTATCGGGCCGCTGCCGACGCGGACCCGGTCGTGGTCATCGTTCCACACTTCGCCCTCGCCACGGGCGGTGAGCACGAGGCGGCTGCCGATCAGCCAGTCGTAATCGGCCTTGAGCCGCAGACCAACGTGGCCGTAGTCGCCGACGTAACCGGTCGCCTCGATACGGAACGACTCCGGTGCGAACGCCAGAAGGCCGAGTGCGGCATAGGTCCGCGAAGGCGTGGCGCCGTCGTCGTGACGGACGCCGGCCACGAGCTCCCAACGGTCCGTGAGCGTATGTCCCCACAGGAGTTCCACCCGGTTTTCCACCTGATCGCCCGATGCGTGCGCACCTTCGTTGAGGAGCCACAGGCGGTTTGCGCCGTCACCCAGGCGGGCTCGCACATCCCACTTCAGCGCATCCTGGTCCGGGCCGGCCTGCCATTCGAACTGATCTGCGGTGAACTCGCCGGCCGTGGTGGGCGTGCTTGCCAGCAGGAGACACAGGGCGCCGCGAGCCAGGGGCAGTTCCAGTGATGCACGCATCAGTTATCCCAATTCCCGTCGCCAACCGCGCGGCTACTTTAGCGGCTACAATCCCGCCGTACCGAATCACTTCAGGGAAACCACCATGCGCTCAACGAAGACCACTCCATTTAAGGCCGGTACCGCCTTGCTGGCGTCCGCACTGCTGGTGACATCTGCACTTGCCGCTGAGGGGCCGCGCTACACCTACGTCGAGGCCGGCTACGTGGACCTGGAGGTGGACAATGACAGCAGCTTCGGCGGCGATCTGGACGGCGACGGGTTTGCGATTGGAGGTTCGCTGGCCGTCACCGACATGTTCCACCTGTTCACTGGTTACTCCGATGTTGATCTCGACGCGGACAACTTCGCGGTCGGCGCCAACTACTCGCAGTTTGCGATTGGCGGCGGCATCAACTACGCCATGTCCGACACAGTCGACCTGGTCGGCCAGCTGTCCTATCTGGACGTGGAAGTCGAGGTCGATTCCTTTGGCAGTGCCGACGAGAGCGGCTACGGCCTTTACGGCGGGGCCCGGGCCATGGTTTTGCCAGCCTGGGAGGTCAACGGCGGCATTGCTTACTCGGATCTGGGCGATGGCATTGACGGCACATCGTTTTCCCTGGGCACCCTGTACAGCCTCACCGAGATATTTGCAGTTGGCGCGGGGGTCTCCATCGGCGATGACACAACCAGCTGGACGGTCGGCGCGCGGCTCTACTTCGACGACATGTAACGCACGGCCAATTCGACGAACCGCTTTCACTCCGTGGCGGCTACAATTCCGCTAAGTGGATGAACTGACCCAAACCGTCTCCCAGGCCTGGGCCTGGCTGCAGCACGCCCGCATTTCGATCGGCGATCTGCAACTCGACCTGTGGAAGATCCTGCTGCTGGTCTTCCTCGTGCTCGGGGTCGCACTCGTCGGACAACTGACCGAGCGGGCCATACGCCGCGTGGGACGGCGCTGGGCGGATGGCGAGACGGTCTACCCGGCGGCCTACGCGCTCGGCAAGCTCGGCAAGTACGTCGTGTTCATCATCGGCGCCACGATGGGCCTCGATGCGATGGGCCTGGACCTGTCGAAATTCGCGCTCATCGGCGGCGCGATCGGCGTGGGCGTGGGCTTTGGCCTGCAGAATATCGTCAGCAATTTCGTTTCCGGGATCATCCTGCTGATTGAGCGCAGCCTGAAGGTGGGCGACTTTGTCGACCTGCAATCGGGCGTGCGGGGCCGCGTTGCGGAGATCGCGATGCGCTACACGCGCGTCTCCACCAACGATTCGGTGGACGTGCTGGTGCCAAACTCGGAGTTCGTCAACGGGCGCGTGACGAACTGGACCTTCGATGACTTCAACCGCCGCATCCACGTGCCGTTTGGCGTTGCGTACGGAACCGACAAGGAGAAGGTCAAGGCGGCGGGCATCGCGGCCGCGGCGCGTGTTCCCGGCGTGATCATGGACAACCCGCGCCGGCCTCCGGATGTGTGGCTCGTCGCATTCGGCGACAGCAGCCTCAACTTCGAGCTGGTGGTGTGGGTCACGCGCGTCCTGGTCATTGCGCCAGGCGCCACGCAGGCGAAGTTGCTGTGGGCCATCGACGACGAGTTGCGGCATGCGGGCATCGAGATCCCGTTTCCGCAGCGCGATCTGCACGTGCGGTCGGGCGAGCTTAAGGTGCGCCTGAACGAGGCGCCCAACGCGTAACGCCCGCGACCCGGCTCATGACCAGCCAGTTGCACCCCTACGTCGTCCATTTCCCTGTCGGCCTGATCCTGCTCGGCGTGGTGCTGTTCTTCCTGGGTGCGGCGGCCGGGGCGCGTTCCTGGGCTGGCGGCATTCTGGCCGCTGCCCGCTGGAATCTCTGGATCGGCGCGGGCTTCGCCCTGGCCGCGATTGGCAGCGGCTTCGTCGACTATCTGGCCGCCCAGTGCGACGCCGAGGCCATCGCGGCCACGGTCCTGCATCGCCGCTCCGGCGCCGTAACCTGGTGGTCGTCGCTGATCGCCGGCATTGCCATCTACCGCACGCGGCACCGCGCGCCCGGGCCCCGCCTGCTCGCCTGGCTGCTGCTGGTCGGCGTTGCGGCCATCACGGCAACCGCTCTCGGCACCGGCCTGACCTACGACCGCGGGCTGGGTGTGGACCTGGCGTGGCCGGCGAATACCGGCACTTGTTTTGCGCTGGAACGCGTGGGCTGAAGGGGCTCTCGCGCTGACGGCTACTCGGCCAGCCAGCGAATTTCGGTGGCCGTTTCCGGCCCCACCAGCACGTCAGCGAGCCCGTCCGGCATCTCCGCCTCGTCGTCACTGATCGCGATCCGTCCGGCCATGATTTCCGCCCACGCCTGCGGATAGCGGGGCTCCGCGTCCGGTTCGCCGTAGCCCTGCGGGAACAGGGGCTGGTTGGTTTCGGCGTCGTACTTGTCGGTGGCGCCGAGGGCGTGCAGCACCTCGTGGGCGATCACCACGTTGTTGGGTTCATCGAGGCTCTCGTCCGCGTAGGCGTAGACCACGCCGAGCAGGCCGGCCTGCAGTCCGAGCGAGTGCGGCACGGCGCTGGTTTTCGCCGCGTCGTGATAGAGGACGAACACCCGGATGTCCGCCGGCGTGTCGCCCGCCTGCTGCCAGGTGTAGTAGCGCAGTTTCAGGCTCCACCAGATCGTGCCGGCCAGGTCTGCAGACGGCGGCAGGCGCGGCGGCAGTTCGGTCACGGGCGGGTAGAGCACCACCTTCACCGGCTGCTCAAGCGTCACGCCGTACTCGCTGGCCTCCACCGCGAAGAACTCGTCGATGGCGGCGAACTGCTCGGCCTCGAGGACCGCGATGTACTGCCCGGTCAGCAGCGCACCATCGCCATTGACCGGGAACACGCCGACCCACAGGGGGAAGCTCCAGTCCGTGGTGCGCTGGCGGTCGCTCCAGGTACTGGCAGCCACGATGAAGAGAATGAGCAGCAGGACCCCGATACGGATCCGGCGCCACATCAGAGCAGCGCGGCGAGCCGGTCCGCGTACCAGCGGTCGAAGGTGTGCACGCAGTCTTCCGAGGCCTGGTAGGGCCCCGGCCGGTAGCCTCTTGAGCGCGCGCCGAGTTGCGCACGCTCGCACAATGCCCAGTCCTGGCGGTTGGTCAGGTCCCAGAAGTCGGCCATGTCGGCCGGGTCGAACCCGGGGCGGTCCAGCGCTTCCTGCGTGAACAGAAGCTCGCAGACCACCCGCGTGTGATCGGGCGCGATGGGCCAGGCGGTGTGCGTGAGCACGTAATCCGGGTGCGGGCTCA
>CAZPNN010000263.1:0-4710 GCA_964587605.1 uncultured Chromatiaceae bacterium | reverse complement strand
CTGCAGCCGACAGCGGGATCGTGTCGGTCACCACCAGCGCGTCCAGCATCGACGCGGCGATACGGTCCACGGCCGGGCCGGACAAGACCGCATGGGTCACGTAAGCCAGGACCTTCTGTGCACCATGTTCCTTCAGCGCGGCAGCCGCCTGGCACAGCGTGCCGGCGGTATCCACCATGTCGTCCACCAGCACGCAGACCTTGTCCTCGACTTCGCCAATGATGTTCATGACTTCCGACACGTTGGCGCGCGGACGGCGCTTGTCGATGATGGCGAGGTCGGCATCGTCCATCCGCTTGGCAATGGCGCGGGCACGCACCACGCCACCGACATCGGGCGATACCACCACCAGCTCGGGGTACTTGCGGCGCCACAGGTCGCCGAGCAGCACGGGCGACGAGTAGACGTTGTCCACCGGAATCGAAAAGAAGCCCTGGATCTGGTCAGCATGCAGATCCACCGTGAGCACGTGGTTGATGCCCGCCTGGGAAATCATGCGCGCCACCATGCTGGCCGTAATCGGCACCCGTGCAGCCCGCGGCCGGCGATCCTGGCGGGCGTACCCGAAGTAAGGAATTACCGCGGTGATGCTGGCAGCCGATGCCCGCCTGCAGGCATCGGCAATGACCAGAAGCTCCATCAGGTTGTCGTTCACCGGCGGGCCGGTGGACTGCACGATGAAGACATCCCGGCCCCGGACATTCTCGTAAACCTCAACCAGCACCTCGCCGTCGCTGAAGCGGCCAACCTGGATGCGGCCGAGCGGCTGCGTCAGGTGTCGGGCGATCCGTTGCGCCAGTTCCGGGTTCGCGTTACCGGACAAGATTGCCAGGTTGGGCAGATCCATGGAGACGTCGCTGGGTTTCTCTACATTCATTTCACGATAAACTGGCTGGGGCGGCAGGATTCGAACCTGCGCATGGCGGGATCAAAACCCGCTGCCGTACCACTTGGCTACGCCCCAAGTGCGCCGTTTCCCTCATTCAGGAATCGGCCGCCGCGCAATCTTACGCTGTCAGGTGGTTTTCCGGCAGCCGTTCAGAGCTGCCAGGCATCGATCACGAGCCGGATGCGTCCGGCCGCGCTCTCAAGGACCAGCTTCCGGGGCATGGCAATCCCGTTCTGCGCACGGTACTCGGCAAAGCGCACCATCCAGCCGTCCTGCGTCAGACCCGCCAGAAGTCCGCTTTCGTCCACAGTCAGAACGGCCGGTGAGTCCGGTCCCGCCAGTCCGAGCAGCCAGTGCCGGGTGTTGGCGACCGGCAGCGACCAGCCGAGTTGCTCGTCCAGAAAGCGCTCGGCGGCATCCGGGCCCGTGTAATCGGCAGCGACCTCGCCGCGCTTCGACAACACGGTCAGTCGGGCCGGTTCCCAGCGGATTTCATAGGCGCCGGCGCCAAACGGCCCGGACACCCGGAGCACCGCGGAATCGCCCGTCTGGGTCCAGGCAAAGCTGCCCTGACCACTGGTGCCTGGAGTCTTCAGTGCAATCCGGCCCCGCGCCTCCCAGTTGGCGAGTGCCTGAAGGGTGACGCGCCGGACGGCCGGGCTCAGTTCGGGCTGGCTGATCGTTCCGCGCGTCGCGCAACCGGCCAGCAGGCCAGCGCCGAGAAGGGCCAGAGGCAGGAACGACGTGAGCCGGTCCGTGAGTCGGTTCAGTCGCCGCATCCGCTAGTCCAGCAGGCGTTCAGCGGTGTCCCGCACGGGCCGACTGTCGGGCCAGGCCACGGCGGCCGCGAATAGCAGGTCTGTTGCCGCGTCCCGGTCACCCAGCTTCCAGTTCACTTCGGCCAGGTGACTCATGATCTCCGGGTCGGGCAATCGGTCCACCGCTTCTTCCAGATGACTGCGCGACTCGGGAAGCCGGCCCAGCCTGAACAGCGCCCACCCCACGCTGTCCTGGATCGCGGCGCTGTCGGGCTGCATTTCGTAGGCGCGCCGCACGTAGCGCCAGCCCTCGCGGGTCTTGCCGGTGCGATTGGCCAGGATGTAGCCCAGTGCGTTCAGGGCCAGCGCGTCATCCGGCGCAATCGCCACGGCGGCCCTTAAGTCGCGCACCGCCTCGCGCACCTGCCCCTGTTGCTCGAGCAGCGCCGCGCGTGACAACAGTACCGACACCCATGCCGGCTTGTAGCGCAGGGCCTCGTCGTACAGCGCCAGGGCCTCGTCGGGACGCTTGAGCGACAGCAGTAACTGCGCGCGGATTTCCAGCACCTCCAGCGCCTGGGTCGGATGGTCCCGCCCGAACCGGGCCAGGTCCTCCAGAGCCTGCCCGGGCGCGCCGGACCGGGCCAGGCTTCCGGCGCTCGCGAGCTGCGCGGGCACCAGATAGGGCCCTGAACTGACGCGAATGTAGAGACGATGCGCGGCCTCGGCGTCGCCACGCTGTTCCGCGATCTGCCCCTGGTAATAGAAGGCCTCAAGGCGCCCGGGTCCGCTGTCGTCCAGCGCTTCGAAGCGCCGTTCGGCCGCGTCCAGATCGCCCGCGGCGAGATCGAGGAACGCCAGCGTGCGAATGATCTCGGGCCGCTCACCGTACTGCGTCGTCAGCGTGGCAAGTTCTTCGCGGGCCTCGGCAATCTTGCCCGAGTCAGCCAGCAACCGGGCGTATTCCAGCTCGATGAGCGGGTTGGAGCCGGCTGTCGTCAACGCGGCAATTTTCGCCAGCGCCTCGTCATCCCGGCCGAGCGCGGCCAGTGCGCGCGCGACCAGCAATTGCGGATCCGGCCAGTCGGGGTCGTCGAGCGATGCGGTGGCAGCGGCCCCGATCGCCAGGTCGTAGTCCCCGGAGCGCAGCGCCGCGGTGCCAAGCGCCTGCTGCAAGCCCGGTGCCAGCGGGTCGAGCGCGGTCAATCGCGACAAGACGCGCGTAACGAGTTCCGCGTTGTTCTCGTCGGACAGGTCCGCGGCCAGTGCCAGATACACCTCGTCCCGGCGCGGCTCGCCGGGTCCAAGCGCCGCCAGCAGGTCGGCGGCAGCGTCATCGATGGCGTGACGACGGAGCTTCAGACGGCCGAGCAGGACCCGGGGCAGGGTATTGCCAGGCGCAAGATCCACCCACCGCGCAACGGCCCGCTCAGCGAGCGCATCGAACCCGAGGCCAAACGTCAATTGCGTCGCGCGCTCCGCAAGTGCCGGGTCCGACGCCACTTCCGCGGCCGCCGTGAATGCCTGCGCGGCGCCGTACAGATCCCGTTTCTCCAGCGAAAGCTCGGCCGTGCGCAGCAGTTCCTCGGCATCCGGCGCCACCGGCCCGGCCACCGGTGCGGCCAGCGCTGCCGGCAACATCCAGCAGAACAGCAGCAGCGGAAGGACCGGGGAGACTCGGAAACGGGGGGGGGTGGGGTAACGTGCGCGGTTAGCGGCGGGATTCACATCAGGGATAATAACGGGAATGCAGGCTTCAATCGTCGAAAAGCTCGAGAAACTCGTGGACCGCTCCGAGGAACTCGGCGAACTCCTGACCGACCCCCGGGTGATCGGCGACCAGACGCGCTTTCGTGATCTGTCCCGCGAGTATGCCCAACTCATGTCGGTGGTCAGCCTGTTTCGGGAGTGGCGACGGACTGAGGCGGACCAGACCACGGCCGCCGAAATGCTGAACGACAGCGATGCCGGGATTCGCCAGCTCGGCCAGGAGGAAGTGGGCCGCATTCGCAGCGAACTCGCGGCGCTTGAGGCGCAGGTCCGCCTGCAGCTGATTCCGCAGGACCCCCTGGACGACAGCAACATCTACCTGGAGATACGGGCAGCGGCGGGTGGCGACGAAGCAGCCATCTTCGCCGGCAACCTGTTCCGGATGTACTCCCGGTACGCCCAGGACCGCGGCTGGCAGATTGAAATCGTCAACTCGAACAGCGGCGAGCACGGTGGCTTCAAGGAAATCATCAGCCGGATCATCGGCAGCGGTGCCTACTCGCGCCTGAAGTTCGAGTCCGGCGCCCACCGCGTGCAGCGTGTCCCGGCAACCGAAGCCCAGGGCCGCGTGCACACCTCCACTTGCACCGTCGCGGTGCTCCCCGAACCGGACGAGATCAACGCGATTCCGATCAACCCGGCAGAGTTGCGCACCGACACCTACCGCGCCTCGGGCGCCGGCGGCCAGCACGTTAACAAGACCGACTCTGCCGTCCGCATAACGCACCTGCCCACGGGCCTTGTGGTGGAGTGCCAGGACGAACGCTCCCAGCACAAGAACCGCGCACGGGCGCTGGCGCTTTTGAAAGCCAAGCTGCTCGACCAGGCCCGGCAGAAGCAGCACAGCGAGCAGGCCGCGCGGCGCAAGAGCCAGGTGGGCACCGGCGACCGGTCCGAACGCATCCGCACCTACAACTATGCACAGAGCCGCATAACGGACCACCGCATCAACCTGACCCTGTACAAGCTCGACGACGTACTTGAAGGCCAGCTGGACGCCATCATCGAACCCCTTATTAATGAATACCAGGCCGAGCAGCTTGCCGAACTCGAAGGTTGAACCCGCATGCAGACCCCTTTCCCCTCTCTCGTCGACCGCATCGGCAACACGCCCCTGATCCGGCTGAATCGCCTGTCTGACGCCACCGGCTGCGAAATTCTCGGCAAAGCCGAGTTCATGAACCCCGGTGGCTCGGTCAAGGATCGGGCGGCACGCGGCATCGTCCGGGACGCCGAACGCCGCGGGCAACTCAAACCCGGCGGGATCATCGTCGAGGGGACGGCGGGCAACAC
>CAZPNN010000262.1:0-12385 GCA_964587605.1 uncultured Chromatiaceae bacterium | reverse complement strand
CCGACAACACCCGCAGCGGTTCCGGCACCCTGAGTTTCCAGGCCTTCAAGACCTGCGTACCGCTGCCAGTACCAGCTACTGGCACCGGCTGCTACAACCCAAGCAGCGCCTGGTTTATCGCCAATGGCGTTACCGGTTCCGACGCCACCTGGGACTGGAACAGCACAACCGGAACGCTGACCGCGACCGGCACGTTCTGGACCACGTCCTTCGTCAACAGCAGCCCGAATGCCCTAGCAGTCGTCAGCGACAGGACCGCAGACCTGACAATCAATACCACGACGCAGACGACGACGGCGACGAGCTACAACTGCATCGAAGGCACCTTCCTGGTCAATGTTGGCGTGAACGGCTGCCTGAACGTATCGAACGGTGATAATTTCGTAACCGACAGCTCCGCGATTTATAACGTCGACGGCAATGCCAACTGCGTGCAGCGCACCGTCGTCCCTGACGACACCAGTAACGGCAATACGCGCGGCCTGTTCAACGCCGGGGCTGTCGGCACCTGCGACCCCGTGGATGGCGGCTACAGCCTGTACACGATCCTGGAGGACTCTACAGCCACCGGTGGCATCCTGCGTATTTCGAACGGCATCGCCATCGGCACATGCATTACGCTGGGTTGCCCCCCTGAGCCCGCCTCTGCCGGCGCCCACTGGCTGACCTTCGGCGTTGTGGCGATGGCCAATGACGACGGGCCGTTAGACGTGCCGCAGGCAACCGCGACGTCGATCGACGTATTGGCCAATGACGGCGGCTTTAATGATCCCGTGACGGTCACGGTCACGACCGCACCCACCAAGGGCACCGCGACCGTCATCGGCACCTCGCCAGGCGCCCAGGCCGGCATCACCATCGAGTACACATCGGACCCGGCTGCCACCGGCACAGACTCCTTCGTTTACACCGTGCTCGATGGCAATGGCACCACCTCCGACACCGCGACGGTCAGCCTCAACATCCTGGCGTTCGGCGCCAACGACGACACCGCCACCACCACTCGCAACAGCGCCGCGATCGACATCAACGTCGGCACCAACGACGCCGGGTTCACCGACCCGGTAACGATCACGATCACGGGCGATCCTGGTCACCCCACATTTCCCGGCACGGCCACGCCACCCGTTGGAACGGTGGCGCTGGCGAACGGGATCATCAGTTACACGCCGGGAACCTCCCCGCCGGGGACCTCCACCTATATGGAAACCTTCACGTACCAGGTCACCGACGTCAATGACCTGACGGCCACCGGGATCGTGACTGTGACCGTCAACAACACGGTTCCGGACGCCGTGGCCGGCGACAGCTCGGCCATCAGCACCCAGGGTTCCGCCCCGGCGGGCAAGACCGGCACCTTCACGGCGCCCGGCTCGGGAGGCAGCCTTGGCAACGCGCCGAGCGTGGTGACAGTGAGCCCCCAGGGGACGAAGGGCAACGCGGTGGTGGCGGGTAACCTGATCACCTACACGGTCACGGATGCCGAGTTCTATTCTGGCGAGGACAGCTTCACCTACACCATCACGGACGCCGATGGCGAAACCAATTCGGCCGTGGTGACGGTGAGGATCCCGCTATTGACGCCCACCGTTGCCGGCGACCCTTCTACAACAGGGAATCAGGACACTATCCTGAATGGCACGGGCGCCTTCACCGCCGGTAACGGTTCCGTTGCCCAGCACGCCCTGACGGTCCAGACGCAGGCCGTGAGCGGGACGTGCGTGCCCTCGGTCAGCGGCAGCAATATTGCGGTGGCCTACACCCCCAATGCAGGCTTCACTGGCAGCGACTCCTGTGTCGTGCGCCTTGCCGACGGTGAAGGGGATTACGATGACGGCACCTACAACTTCACGGTCAACGCCACGGGCGGCGGCGGTGGCGGTGGCGCGAGCCTGCCCTCCAGCAGCGGGTTCGATCTCTGGAGCCTGGCGCTGCTCGCTGGGATTTCGTGGCTGCGCCGCCGGCGGCTGGAGGGGTTACAGCTCGGTTGACTGGGGCGAGAAGCGGCGCGGCGGCAACCAGGCCTGCAAGGCAAAAACCCCGCTTCGGCGGGGTTTTTCTTTTGGGGCGGGGACTGGAGCGGGTGATGGGAATCGAACCCACGTTAGCAGCTTGGGAAGCTGCAGTTCTACCATTGAACTACACCCGCATCGGCGACGATTCTAGAGCATGACGGATATACCCCACCAGCGACCCATCCGTAGCTTCGTGCGCCGTGCAGGACGACAGACCCGCGCCCAGGACCGGGCACTGCGCGAACTGTGGCCGCGATTTGGCCTTGCGGCGCCCGAAGCAGGTGCCAGCCCGACGCTGGCCCTGGCGGCCGCCTTCGGCCGGACGGCCCCCACCGTGCTCGAGATCGGGTTTGGCAATGGCGATGCACTGCTTGGCATGGCTGCCGGTAGCCCGGAGCGAAATTTTCTGGGCGTCGAGGTGCACGCCCCTGGCGTTGGCCACTGTCTTCTGGCCATCGAGCGTCTCGGGCTCACCAACGTCCGCCTGCTGATGCAGGACGCCGTGGAGGTGCTGCGCGATCGCCTGGTGGATGGCGGCCTGACGGGTGTACACCTGTTCTTTCCCGACCCCTGGCACAAGAAGCGCCACCACAAGCGGCGGCTCGTTCAGCCGGACTTCGTTGCGCTGCTCGCTGCCCGACTTGCCCCCGGCGGCTACTTCCATGTGGCGACGGACTGGCCGGATTATGCAGCGCACATCCAGTCGGTATTCGCCGCCAGTGACGCCTTTAAACCGGCCGATCCGGCGTTAATGGCTGGCGACCGGCCTCACACCCGTTTTGAAGCACGCGGTGAACGGCTGGGCCATCCCATCTGGGAAACGATGTACATGCGCATATCCTGATCATTACAGGTAGTTTCCCGGTGTACCCATCGCGGCCCAAATGCGCTATAAAAACCCAGGGTCTGAACAGGCGACGCACATGAACGAAAGAGCCATGTCACTGAGTATCGCAATTCCGGAAATCGGCAACTGGTTCCGGGGTAGTGACGGCAAGACGTTTGAAGTGGTTGCGGTGGACGACAAGGACCGGACCATTGAGATCCAGCACTTCGACGGCACCGTTGAGGAAATGGACGTGGACGGCTGGCGCGCGATGGCCGTCCAGCCGATTGACGCCCCCGAAGACTGGTCCGGCTCGATGGACGTGGGCAGCGATGCCCTGCCGGAAAACGAAGAGAAGCACCAGAATTACGATGACCCGCTGGATTTCGTGGACGGCTACGACTCATAAGAGCGCCCGTAGGAGCGCCTTCAGGCGCGACCGGAATTTCCCCATGTCGCTGAGACGCTCCTAAGAGGAACCCCCGGTCGCGCCTGAAGGCGCTCCTACGGGCGCTCGCACCAGTACCTCGCCGGCTTCAACCCGGCACTCCAGCGGCGTCAGCGAACGGCCTGCACACGGGCCATACACGCACAAACCGGATTCCGGCTCGAACAATGCGCCGTGCGACGCGCAGCGCAACAGCGCCTGGCCCGGTACGAGGAATTCGTCGTCAACCAGGTTCAGCGGGTGCTGCTTGTGGGGACAGACATTGGCATAGGCCCGCAACCGCCCGTTCACCTGCACGAGGAAGCCCCGAAACGGCCAGTCGCCCTCGCCAACGAAAAATTCCCGTGCCCCCGGATCGCCCAGATCAGCAAGGCGGGCCACCGCCTTCACCGTCTCACTCATCCAGCCTGTCCACCTGCCGCCTGAGCAGTACCAGCACGATCAGGCCCGGAATGGCCGTGAAGAAGGTAATGATGAAGAAAGTGCTCCAGCCGACAGCATCCACCAGGTAGGCGGCGGGTGGCCCGAGGAAGTTTCGCGCAACGCTCGCCAGTGCCGACAGCAACGCGTACTGGAAGGCGCTGAAACGCACGTCGCAGAGTCCCATCAGGAAGGCGACAAAGGCCGCGGCACCCATCCCCCCGGCAAAATTGTCGAAACCGAGCGCGATAACCATCAGCGCTGTGCTCTTGCCGGTGGCGGCGAGCAGCGCGTAGAGCAGGTTGGTCAGTGCCTGCAGGATGCCAAAGATCAGCAGCGAGCGGAACAGCCCGAGCCGCGCCAGCAGCAAACCGCCCGCGAATGTGCCGAGCAGGGTCAGCGTGATCACCACGGTCTTCGAGATTGCGCCCACTTCCAGCGCCGTAAAGCCCATACCCTTGATCAGGAAGGCGGTGACCAGCTTCAGCGCGAACGCGTCGCCGAATTTGTAGAGCACGATAAGCCCGAGCAGCGCCCAGGCCCCGGGCCGGCCAAGAAACTCCCGCAGCGGATCCATCACAGCTGCGGCCAGCGTGCGCGGCGGCGGCGCGACGCGCTCCGGCTCGGGGGCCGACCAGGTGAACAGCACCGTGGCACCCATGACGGCGGCCATCAGCAGGTAGGTGTTACGCCAGCCGATCACGTCGGAGAGGATCAACGCCAGGGCGCCGGTGATCCACGTCGCCACCCGGTAGCCGACCTGCGTGGCGGTGGAACCAACGCCGCGCTCGGAAGGGCGCAGCGTGTCGACGCGATAGGCATCGATCACGATGTCCTGCGTGGCCGAGACGAAAGCGATGAGCAGGCCGATGGCCGCCACGGCGTAGATCGCCTCGTTCGGCGCCTGCATGCCAAGCACGGCGATGAGGCCGGCGAGCAGCAGCTGGAGCAACAGCATCCAGCCGCGCCGCCGGCCCAGCACCGGCAGCGCGTAGCGGTCGAGAATGGGCGCCCAGAGGAACTTGAAGGCGTAGGGGGCTCCGACGAGCGTGAGCCAGCCTATCGTCTTGATGTCCATATCCAGCGTGGAGAGCCAGGCCTGCAAGGTGCTGTCCGGCAGGTTGAACGGCAGGCCCGACGCAAACCCGAGCGTCAGCGCCGCGGCGACGCGCGGATTGGCAATGAGGTCGCGGAAGCGGGTGCGGGCCATCGTCTAGCGACCCGCTCCGTGATTCAGATTCAGGTTCAGGTCGAAATCCATCAGCAGCGGCGCATGATCGGAAAAGCGACTGTCCTTGTAGATGGTCGCGCGACGGGCGGCGCCCTTCAGGCCGGGCGTGCCGATCTGGTAATCGATGCGCCACCCGACATTCTTCGCCCAGGCCTGACCCCGATTGGACCACCAGGTGTACTGGTCCGGCTCCGGGTTTACTTCGCGAAACGTATCCATAAAACCCTGTGGACCGAACAGGTCGTCGAGCCAGGCTCGTTCCTCGGGGAGAAAGCCGGAATTCTTCCGGTTGCCACGCCAGTTTTTCAGATCGATTTCCTTGTGGGCAATATTCCAGTCACCGCAAAACAGGTACTGGCGGCCGTCACTCCGGAGGCTATCCTGGCCCAACTTGCCCAAATGCACGCTGAACTCCTTCATGAAACGGAACTTGGCCTGCTGCCGCTCCTCGCTGGACGACCCGGACGGGAGGTACACCGACACAACGCTTAGCGGGCCAAAGCGGGCCTCGATGTAGCGGCCCTCCGCATCAAACTCCGCCGAGCCGAAGCCCCGCAGAATCTCGTCGGGCTCCTGCCGCGAAAACAGAGCCACGCCGCTGTAGCCCTTGCGTTGCGCCGGTTCGTAGAAGCAATGGAACTGCCGCGGATGAAACTGTGGCGCTGCAATCTGGTCCGCCTGGGCCCGCACTTCCTGCAGGCACACCACATCCACGCGCTGGCGTGCGAGCCAGTCGAACAGACCCTTGCGGGCAGCCGAGCGGATGCCGTTGACGTTGAGCGTGATGATGCGCATGAAAGACTTGAGTGTACGATATCGTCGTCAGCGGAGGATTGGCGGGATGCGAGGCTACCAGCAGGATTTCATCGAACTCGCCCTCGAAGTGGGCGTGCTCCGCTTCGGTCAGTTCAAGCTCAAGTCCGGACGCAACAGCCCGTACTTTTTCAACTCCGGCCTGTTCAACACCGGGTACTCCGCCGCGAAACTCGGGCGCACCTACGCCGCCGCGGTGGAGGCCTCGAAGATCACCTTCGACATGCTGTTCGGTCCGGCCTACAAGGGCATCCCCCTGGTCTCCCTCACGGCAGCGGCGCTGGCCGAACACCATGGCCGGGACCTGCCCTTCTGCTTCAACCGCAAGGAGATCAAGGATCACGGTGAAGGTGGGGCGATTGTCGGCGCGCCCGTGTCGGGCCGTGTCCTGATCGTCGACGACGTCATTACCGCCGGCACGGCGGTCCGGGAGACCATCACGCTGATCAAGCAGGCGGGCGGAACGCCCGCCGGGGTGGTACTGGCGCTCGACCGCCAGGAGCGCGGCACCGGCAGCCTGTCCGCCGTTCAGGAGCTGGAACAGATCTTTGGTATCCCCGTTGCCAGCATCATCCGGCTGGATAACCTGGTGGAGCATCTCGAGGCCAGTACGGCCCATCGACAGTTCCTGCCACTGGTACAGGACTACCGCGAGCGCTACGGGGTGGCGGCCTGATGCCGAGAAAGCCGGCCAAGTGGGATTCTGGTCACTGTTTTCGGTTAAGCGGCGGCGTGATAATCACGTTGGGAGCGGGTCCGGGGGCCCGTAGCTAATGGGATCAGCCATGCGAATTTGGAACTCCAGGGCTCTGCTTGCCGTGGCCCTGCTTGCAGTGGCCCTGCTTGCCGTGGGATCGGCCGATTTCGCCGTCGCCGCCAGCAAGAAGTCCAGCCAATCCTCCGGTACCAACGCCGGCAAGGTCTACCGGTGGGTCGATAACGAAGGTGTCGTGCATTTCGGCGACCAGGTCCCGCCCGAATACGCCCCCATCGACCGCCAGGTGCTGAACCAGCAGGGCATCGCCGTGCGCACCGAGCAGGGCACTCTCACCGCGGAAGAAATCGCTGCCGAGCGCGACGCCAGTGACGAGAAGGATGCAACGCTGGCCGCGGCGCGCCGGGACGAAGTGCTGCTGAATACCTACCTGTCGGTCGAGGAGATCGAGGTCCTGCGCAACCGGCGCATCGATTTGATCGAGGGCGAAATCGGCGTCACCACGAACTACCTGCAGAGCCTGAAAGACAACCTGAAGCAGCTGCAGGCGGAAGCAGGCAATTTCAAGCCCTACAGCTCTGACCCTGACGCGGAACCGATCGACGAGAAGCTTGCCAAGGAACTCTCCGACACAGTCGACTCCATTGCACTCTATGAGAAGACCCTGGCGGACACCCGCAAGCGCCACGAGCAGGTCGTCATGGCCTTTGATGCAGACATTTCCCGCTTCAAGGAACTCAGGAGCCCGACCAGATAGAAGCGGAAAAGGGGACATGCCTCATTTCCGCTTCTACTGCCCGGTGTGCCCGAAGCCGCCCGCGCCACGTTTGCTGGCGTGAAACTCGTCGACCACTTCGAAGCCCACCTGCACGACCGGCACGATCACCATCTGCGCGAGTCGCGCACCGGGTTCGAGCACGAACGGCTCACCGCTGCGATTCCAGCAGGACACCATCAGCTGTCCCTGGTAATCCGAGTCGATGAGGCCCACGAGGTTGCCCAGCACGATGCCGTGCTTGTGGCCGAGCCCGGAGCGCGGCAGGATCACCGCGGCCAGGCCCGGGTCGGCGATGTGAATGGCCATGCCGGTGGGCACCAGCAGGGTCTGACCCGGCAAAATCGTGACGTTCCCGTCCACGCAGGCGCGCAGGTCGACGCCCGCGGAGCCGCCTGTGGCGTAATCCGGCAGGGGAAAGTCGCGACCCAGGCGCGGGTCGAGTAGACGAAGCTGGATCTTCTGCATCGGCCCCTTCCGGGTCAGTGGAGCGGGGTCAGCCAGGCCGGCGAATCGGCGTGACACGGCTGTCGCGGGCCGCCGTGAAGCGGCCTGCCACGATAGCGACAATCCGCCGGGCCAGATCGCACTTGGCCATCCGGCCGAGCGCTTCCTGTCCCTCCCGCCAGAGAATGAGCACGCTGTTTTCATCCTCGTCGAAACCGAGTTTCTCGCCAACCTGATTGGCGACGATCATGTCCAGCCGCTTCGCTTCCAGCTTCTGGCGGGCGTATTCCTCGAGACGCTCGGTCTCCGCGGCGAAGCCCACGGTGAAAGGCCCAGGGGACCGCGCAGCGACGGTCGCCAGCAGGTCAGGCGATTTCAGCATGTCCAGCGTGAGGCGGTCCGTGCGCTTCTTGATCTTCTGGCTGGCGGGCTCCGGCCGGTAATCCGAAATTGCTGCCGCACCGATGTAGATGTCCGCATCGGCGATCCGCTCGAGCGTGGCCGCGAACATTTCAGCGGCTGTCTCCACATCGACCCGCCGGACGCCCGCCGGAGTGGCCAGGTGGACCGGACCGGCAATCAACGTGACATCAGCACCGGCCGCAACGGCAGCGCTGGCGACCGCAAAACCCATTTTTCCGGAGCTCCGGTTGCTGATGAAGCGCACGGGATCGATTGGCTCACGCGTGGGGCCCGCCGTGATCAGCACCCGGATGCCCGTAAGCAGGCCGTTGATGTCGCTGGCGGGCGCTTCGTCAAGTGCGGCGACAATGTCCGTTGGCTCGACCATCCGGCCCGGGCCCACGTCGCCACACGCCTGACTGCCGGAGGCAGGCCCGATGCAGCGGACGCCACGAGACTCAAGCGTGGCGCGATTGGCCTGCGTCGCCGCGTGGCGCCACATGGCCTGGTTCATGGCCGGCGCGAGCACGACGGGCGCCGCTGTTGCGAGACAAAGCGTCGTCAGCAGGTTGCCCGCCGAGCCGTTGGCGAGCTGGGACATCAGGTGGGCCGTGGCCGGCGCAACCAGCACGAGGGTGGCCCAGCGCGCCAGCTCGATATGGCCCATGGCCGCCTCTGCCGCGTCGTCCCACAACTCCGAGCGCACCGGGTGACCGGACACCGCCTGGAACACCGTCGACGCCACCAGCCGGGTGGCGCTCGGCGTCATCACGACTCGCACCTCGGCCCCGGCATCCTGAAGCCGGCGAACGAGATCGGGGCTCTTGTAGGCGGCAATGCCGCCGGTAACGCCGAGCACTACCCGCTGTTTATCCAAAGCGCCCAAACGCTGCACCTGTGTTGCGAGGTCAAAAGCTTAGCGCAACGCCCACCGTCCAGCCGTGCTTTGTCAGCAAAGGCGGCCGTTTCGCCGCTTGGTCGAACGAGCGCGGCGACCGAGAATGCGGGTGCCGTCCTTCAGCGGCGTCGGCAACCCCATTTTACATAAGGCTAATTCAATCAAAGCCCCCCTGATCAAGGACTGGCCGGCGACCGAGCGGCCCCGGGAACGCCTGCTCCAGTCGGGCCCCGACCACCTGACCGACGCTGAACTGCTGGCCATCCTGCTGGGCCGTGGCGTGGCCGGGGTGTCGGCGCTGGACCTGGCCCGCCAGCTGCTGGCCCGCTTCGGCGGCATGCGGGGCGTGCTGAACGCCCGCCCGCTCGAGCTTTCGGCGCTGCACGGTCTCGGTCCCGGCAAGTCGGCCGTGCTGACCGCGGCCCGGGAATGCTGCTGCCGCTACATGGGCGAGAAACTGGCGCCCGGCAAGATCCTCGGCTCACCGGCGGATAGCCAGGACTTCCTGCTGGCGCGGCTTCGGGACCGGCCTCACGAGGTCTTTTGCTGCATCTTTCTCGACAACCGGCACCGGGTGCTGGCGTTTGAGGAGCTGTTTCGCGGCACCATCGACAACACCACGGTCTACCCGCGGGAAGTAGTCCGGCAGGCCCTGCACCGGAACGCCGCCGCCGTGATCCTGGCCCACAATCACCCGTCCGGTGTACCGGAGCCCAGTGATGCCGACCGGCTGATCACCCGCCGGATCCGCGATGCCCTCGAACTGGTGGACGTCCGGCTGCTCGATCATTTCGTCGTCGGGGACGGCAGCTGCGTGTCCCTGGCAAGCCGGGGGTTGCTGTAGCCCCCGCCCGGCTGGTATAAAGTGCGGCCGTCGGGCGCCCCGGCGGCTCAATAAGTAATTGACTCTACTAATTTTTCCACTCAACTAGGGGTTTGTTATGTCCCGGGTCTGTCAGGTCACCGGCAAGCGGCCGATTTTTGGCAATACCGTGTCCCACGCCAACAACAAGAAGCGGCGGCGGTTCCTGCCCAACCTGCACACCCACCGGTTCTGGCTGGAAGGCGAGAAGCGCTTCGTGTCGCTGCGCGTGTCCACGCACGGGCTGCGCACCATTGACAAGCTTGGCATCGAAAAGGTGCTGGAGAACCTGCGCGCCTCGGGCGAGCGGGTCTAGACAGGGCTTCAGGGTAGCCAACTCAGGGTAAACAAACATGGCCAAGAGCATCCGAGACAAGATCAAGCTGGTGTCGAGCGCCAACACCGGGCACTACTACACCACCACCAAGAACAAGCGCACCCATCCAGACAAGCTGGAAACCAAAAAGTACGACCCGGTCGTGCGCAAGCACGTCTCGTACAAGGAAGCCAAGATCAAGTAGGGGCGCTGTAGGAGCGCTGTAGGAGCGGCTTCAGCCGCGACACCTTCCGCGAGAACAACCCCCTGACGAAAAAACCCGCCTTTCGGCGGGTTTTTTGTTAACCGGTGGTTCGGTTGCGACCCGGTCGCGCCGGGTCGCGCCTGAAGGCGCTCCTACATCGCGTAGGCGGGTGTCGGCAGATAGCCCCGCAGACGGGCCGAGAATTCCTGCAGCGCCTCGATGCCGCTGGCTTCGGCCCGGGCACACCACTCGCGCAGCTGGCGTACCAGCGCGTCGTTGCTCACGTTCGCCTGCTCCCAGACCGCTACCAGCTGCAGGCGGTACTCGTGCACGGTGCGCAGCGCGTGGTTGTTGTCGAGCAGGTGGGCCAGGCGGGCGCGGGCGTTGTCGTCCAGCAACTGCGGACGGCGGATCAGCAGGCGTGGTGAGAAGCGCCGTGCGCTGACGTCAGCCTGCGCCTCGCGATGAAACACCGGCAGCATGACCTTGAACGAATAATCCCGCAGGACGTGCATGCGGTTGACCAGAACCGCCTTCAGCGTTTCGATGTCCACGGGGCGCGGTGCCGGGGCGAACTGGGGTTCGGGTGCCACGCGCCGGACGTCGCACAGCCCGAGTGCCTTGAAGATGGTGATGTACATCCAGCCAATGTCGAATTCGAAGGGGCGCACCGAGAACTTGGCGGACGAGGGGAAAGCGTGGTGATTGTTATGCAGCTCTTCGCCGCCGATGAAGAAGGCGATGGGATACAGGTTAGTGGCCGCGTCGTCGGATTCGAAATTCCGGTAACCGCGCGCGTGGCCAAGGCCATTGATAACGCCGGCAGAGAAAATCGGCATGGCGGCCATCTGGAAGGCAAAGATCGTGATGCCGATGACGCCGAAGAGCAGCACATTCAACGTAAGCAGGCTGTAAATACCGAAGGTGGTGTGCGGCAGGTAGACCTTGCGCTCCAGCCAGTCGTCCGGCGTGCCCCGGCTGTACTTGGCTACGACTTCCGGGTTCCGCGCGTCGACTCGATACAGCTCGGCGCCTTCCAGCAGGACCTTCTTCAGGCCAAAAACCACGGGGCTGTGGGGGTCGCCCGGCTTCTCGCAGAGGGCGTGGTGCTTGCGATGGACGGCAACCCACTCGCGGGTCACCATGCCGGACGTCACCCACATCCAGAAGCGGAAGAAGTGGCGAAGCGCGGGATGCAGATCGATGGCGCGGTGGGCCTGATCGCGGTGCAGGTAAAGCGTGGTGGCCATCATCGAGATCTGCAGCATGACGAAGGTGACCAGCACCTTCTCCCAGCCGCTTAAACCGAGTAGGCCGTGCTGCAACAGATCGAGAAAATTCATGTTTACCTCTACGACAATCAAGAACCAGGCAATGCCGGCAGCCGTGCCGGCGGGCGCCACTATAGCGGCACGCCCAAGTGATTGAAATGCGGGCAAGACCGATGGTCCACAAGGCCCAAGGGCCAGAAACTGCTGCGTCAGCTGTGGCGCAAGAGCCGCACTCCCCACCGCTAACGCTAGGCCACTCGGTCTCCGCCCGTCGCGGGCTTGCGTCCCATTGTGGGGAATTCACCCACATGGCCAGTTCCAATGCCTGAATTGCCAGAGGTGGAAACCACCCGACGGGGCCTCGCACCGTGGCTCGAGGGCCAGCAAATCGCCCGAACCGTGGCCCGCACGCCCCGCCTGCGCTGGCCAATCCCGGTCGAATTCACCGCCCGCCTCCCCGGTGCCCGGGTTGCGACGCTCGACCGACGCGCCAAGTGGCTATTCCTGCGCACGGATCGCGGTACCGCCATGCTGCACCTCGGCATGACCGGCAGCTTCCGCGTTCTCAAGGACGAGCAACCGCCGGGCATCCACGATCACCTGGACATCGTCACCGGCGATGGCTTGACCATCCGCTTTCACGACCCGCGGCGCTTTGGCTCGGTGCTCTGGACGGATGGTGATCCTGCCCTGCACCCCCTCATTGCGCCCTTGGGGCCGGAGCCACTCGGTGACGCCTTC
>CAZPNN010000261.1:0-2520 GCA_964587605.1 uncultured Chromatiaceae bacterium | reverse complement strand
TCACCATTCAGGTCGGCCAGCGCGACGCCGTAGCCACTGACACCGCCGGCCACCTCTCGTGCCGCCAGCAGTCGCCCGCGATTGCCGAAGTCCTGTAGCAGCACCCAGACACCGCGCGCACCTGCCGCTTCGACGACGGCGACATCCACCGCCCCGTCGCCGTCTATGTCACCGACCGCAAGCCTCCACGGATACTCGCCAACGATCGCGGTCTCGGCCGCGGTGAACGAGCCGGGCGAGGCCTGCAGATGCACGATCAGGCGCCCCTCACGCTGACTCTCGCTTGCGGCAAACTGCGCCAGCGTCAGGATATCGGCGCGACCATCGCCGTCCACATCTGCAACGGCAACGTCGGTGGGCACCCAGAGCGGGAAGAGCCAGTCGGGATTTCCCCCGCCACCTCCACCACATGCAGCGAGAAGCAGCGCGAGCGCCGGCGCGGCGGAGTAATCCCGGCGCATCTATCGGTCACTTCCATGCGTGCCAGGGCCAACTCGGCCTGGCTTGTTAACACCAACGCTACACCTCGCCTGTCTTCAACAGATTAGGTACTTGCCGCAGCGGGCCGCTGCTGCATTTGACATTAACCGGCGCGATCTCATGGACAAGCGTTTTGCGCTTTCCTATCATCGATTCAAGGACAAACCAGGACTGCACCTGGTCAGAATCAAGGAACGGTCCATGCCTCTCGGCGCCTGCGTTGCCCGCGGTCTGACGCTATTTGTCGCTTGTGTCGGTTTCCTGCCCGTGGTCGCCAGAGCCGGTGTGCCGGCAGGCTTCGTGCTGGAGACCTACGTCAGCGGTCTCGACAGTCCGGTGGACCTGGAATGGACGCCCAACGGGCTGCTGTTCGTCGCCGAGAAAGGCGGCACTGTGGCCGTCATCGACAACGGCGTACGGGCGCTCACGCCTTTCATCAATATCACCTCACAGGTCAATCGCGCCGCGGATCGCGGCCTGCTCGGCATCGCTGTCCACCCGGATTTCCCGAACACCCCTTACCTTTACCTGCTGTACGTCTACGACCCGCCGCAGACCGCCGGCTTAAGTGGGCCTGGCGAACCCGACGGTCCCGGGCAACGCGTCTCCCGCCTGACCCGGGTCACGGCCGATGCGGCCACCGGTTACAAGACGGCCATCGCGGGGAGCGACGTGGTGATCCTCGGTCAGGCCAGCACCTGGGCCAACACCGGGGACCCCGAGGCCCTGCAGGATGATTTCAGCGCACCGCTGGCCTGCGGCCCCGACGGTGCCTTCGTCAACGACTGCCTGCCGGCCGACGGCTTAAGCCACGCCGTCGGCACGGTGACCTTCGGCACCGATGGCATGCTCTACGTCGGCAGCGGTGACGCCAGCAGCTGGACCACCGTGGATCCTGCGGCGGTGCGCGCCCTGCGGCTGGACAGCCTGGCGGGCAAGATCCTGCGGATCAGCCCGGACACCGGCCTTGGCCTGCCCGACAATCCCTACTGGAACGGTAACGCCGCCAGCAATCGCTCGCGGGTGTGGCAACTCGGCATGCGCAATCCCTATCGCTTCCAGGTTCACCCGGTGACCGGCGAGCTCTGGGTGGCCGACGTGGGCTGGGAGGACTGGGAGGAGCTCAACCACGCCCCGAAGGGCGCGGACTTCGGCTGGCCCTGCTACGAAGGTGCTAATGGTGGCGCGACCCAGCAGCCGGGCTACGCCTCGCTGCCGGCGTGCCAGGCCTACTACGCTGCCAACGCAACCGTAGGCCCGGTCCACGCCTACCCGCACCGGAGCGGCTTCGGCGGTGCCATCATCGCCGGCGAGTTCTACGTCGCGTCCAAGTGGCCCGCCGAATTTAAGGGCGCGATGCTGCTCAGCGATTACTCGTTCCAGGAACTGTCCCTGGCTAAAGTCACCGGCAACAGCGTGACGGTCACGCCCTTCGCCGACCAGGTGCTGAGCGTGGACCTGGCGGTCGGGCCCGACGGCGACATGTACAGCGCCAATATCGTCACCGACAGCATCGAGCGCATCCGCTATGTCGGTGGCGGTTCTGGTGGCGGTTCCAGCCGGATCGCCGGGTTCGTCAGCGACTTCACAGGCACCGTACCTGGAAGCGGCTGGAGCTACAGCTGGAACGCGGCAGGCTTGCTGGGCAACACCGCCGCGGAGGCGCCCCTGCTGTGGAGCGCTGGCCGCTATGACTCCGACGGCGTGCCCGGGCTGCCCGATGCCACCGCTATGAATTACGGCTACGTGGGCCCGGGCGCCATGCACCCGGGCCGGGGCCAGGCCGACGGCCAAGCCAATGGCCTGGCCGCCGACCGCTTCGCCATCGCGCGTTACGTGGTGCCACAGAACGGCGACTACGAAATACGCAACGGCCTGGTTCAGCACGTCGGCTGCGCGGGAGGCAACGGCGTGGAACTGGCCATCATCGTCGGTGAGCAGATCGTGCACCGGCACGTGGTGGCGAGCGCGGGTTCCGACACCCTCACCGAAAGCCTCGGCTATCTCGCCGCCGGCACCGGCGTGGCCTGGCCGTGGCGG
>CAZPNN010000260.1:0-7720 GCA_964587605.1 uncultured Chromatiaceae bacterium | reverse complement strand
GAAGCCGGCGCCGGTGTTGTGCCGGATCCGGGTGAGGCCATCGCGCACGTACACGAGATCATCGAGCCCATCACCGTCCACGTCGATGGGCAGCGGCGCACGGACGATGTCGGTCGAGAGTCCGGTGTTCACCGCGGTGAGAAAACCACCGGTCCCGTTGGACCGGTGGATCAACCAGGTAGCCGGCATGGCGGAACCCTGGGCCAGAAGATCACGCCGGCCGTCACCGTCATAGTCAAGCACCCGCCCGGGGCCGTACTGGGCGACGCCGGTATTGATGGGCGCCGCCGAATACACGTTGGCCGCACCGGCGTTAGCCAGCCGCACGTGCCAGCGCGGCGTGCCACTGACGCTCACCGGCAGGTAAAGATCCGCGTCGCCGTCGCCATCGTGATCCGCAAAAAGCGCATCGCCCGCGGTTGCATCGGTGGGGCCGGCCACCGGTGCTTCGACGTTCCGCACGCCGGTTTGCCAGCCAAAAGCCGTCGGTGGCAGGCAGTCGGCCGGGCCGCACTGCTGGATGCTGGCCAGCAGACTGCGCTGGCTTCCGTTCGTGTTCCCGGCGGCGTATGCCAGCGCATAGCGGTGCACGAGACTGAAGCCGCTGCCGCCGTCGAATTCGTAACGAATTGCCGCCAGTCGCTGCAATCGTTGCCAGCTCGCGCCCCAGCGATGAAGCTTTCGCTGATCCTCCGGTGGGCGTGGCTCGTGACTGAACACGAGCCGGAAACGGGCCCCCGTTCCCGAGATATCCCCGCTCCAGCGGATCTCCGCGGGCAGCGACTCGCCGTTTGCCTGATCATCCAGCCACGTGAAAAGTATCTGGTTGGCGAATTTGTCGCTGATCTCGTTGATTGCCCACTCTCGCACCTCACCAGTCGTTCCCACGGCCTCGATGCGGGAGTCTGCGTCGTTGCCGTAGCGCCAGGTCAGGCCATCGGGGCGCTGCACCTCAAAGCTGGCGGGACCTCCGCCCTGCCGGCCGCGCGAGATCACCCGCTGGAGGTTGTTGACCTCTGTCCGGTATTCCGCCCCATCCCCGCCGTAGACCCCGGCGACGAGTACGAGAGGCTGGCCGTCGAGGCAGTAGCGATCGCCGTCGGCAAACCTGACTCCCTGCGCACGGCCATCCACGGCGTGCGTCAGCGGACAGCGCGTGATGCGCGACAGGCCCGTGACCGTGAAACCAGCGCCGGCCAGCCCGTCCGGGTCGTGACTGCCGTAGCGCAGGCCAATGATCGGGCGCAGCCCGCCGCGGCCCGGCGCCACGTTGATCGGGACGGTGTAGATCGCGGCACCGGTGGGGTCCACACCGAATTCTGCGGCGACGCGCCCCACCGCAGTGGCGGCTACAGCGGCTGTGCTGGTGAGGAGGGCGACAACGACAACGGCACTGCCAGACCAACGAGGGATAACGCGACCGGTACGCTGCATGACGGCCTCCGGGAACTGAAAGGGATTTGTGGAGGCACATGAGAACAATGGCGGGCCGCTGCACGCGACACGGGAAACCGCCGTGAACCGCCGGATTCGGCCAGCCAGGCGGATATCCCGACGAAGACCTGAGTTATTCTTGCGGCTCTTCCCGAGGGACAAAAAAAATGTCAGCCACAGCCCTGTTGCCCTGCCGTGCCGTCCTGCTGGCCGTCGTGGCGCTGGTCCACGCCACCCCGGGCCTCGCTCAGGTCACCACCTGGGAATACACGACCGTGGCCGACTCCTCGGTCGAACTGGCGTCGTTCAGCGTGCCGGTGCTCAACGACAGCCAGCAGGTCGCCTTTGTCGCCACCTTCGACGACTCCAGGGAAGGGCAGACGCTGTATCGCTACGAGACCAACGGCACCCTGACGACCATCGCCGATACCAGTGGGCCGGTGGCGTCCTTTAGCGGCAACCCGGCGATGAACAGCAGCGGCGCTGTCACGGTGACCGCGGTCATGGACGACGGGTCGACTTCGGTGTTGTGCGGCAGCGGCGGCGCGCTCCTCACCATTGCCAACACTGCTCTCGACGGGCTCACGTCCATCGACAGCAAGCCCTTCATCAGCGACACGGGCGGCGTGGTGGTGCTCCGGGCCGTGCGCAGCTCGGACGGCGCCCGCGTGATCCTGACGGGCGATGGCGCCGCGGCGCCCGCCATCCTGCTGGACAGCACGGGCGCCTACGATCCCGTGGACGTGGCCGGTATTGACGACGCCGGCACGGTGGCTTTCGAAGCGCTCGACGGTACAGGCGCGAAGGGCGTGTACCGAACCACGAACGGCGTGGTGGTTACCGCCATCGCCGTGACCAGCGCCGGCGGGTTCGTGTTTGTGGAAGCGCTGGACATCAATAACAACGGTACGGTGGTGTTTTTCACTGAAACAGCGGCCGGCGTGCGCGAGCTGGCCGTGGACACCCCCGGCACACCCCCGGCGGCCTTTGTCTACACTGGCGTCAACTCGCCCTTCAGTTCCTTCGGCTCGGCGGCCGTAGCGGAATCCGGAACGGTTGCGTTTCGCAGCACATTGGTTCTCGGCCTCGACGGGATCTTTGCCGGCGGCACGAGCCGCTACGAGAAGGCGATCGCGTTAACTGACACCTTGCAGGGCGCCATCGTCACGGGGCTGGCCACCGGCCCCCAGGCGGTGTCCAACAACGGCAAATTCGTATTCCGCGCCAGTCGTCAGAGCGGTGCGTCTGCCACGTCCGGCATTTATCTGGCCGCTCCGCGCGTGTCCGGCGGCCTCGGTGGTGGTGGCGGATCGATCGACGGTGCGGCAGTGGGCCTGCTGCTGCTTCTGGCCCTCTGGCGGGCGCGCCGTGCCGGCGTTACAGGAGCCGCGCCATGAAGAAGTTTCTCAAGTACGCCCTCGGCGGCCTGGTCGCGGTGCTGCTGCTTTCGGTGGCCGGGTTCTGGTACTGGGCGCAAAGCTCCCTCGCCCGGCCTGCGCCCGGGGCCATGGCGGCACTGCAGTCCGACGAGCGCGTGGTAGTCGAAGACGGCAGGTATGTGGTGTTTCGCCCGGCGGGTGCCGAGCCAACGACGGGCGTGATCCTGTACCCGGGTGCCGCCTGCGATGTGCGCGGCTACGCGCCGGTGCTCCGCCGCATTGCTGAACGCGGCTATCTCGTGATCGGCGTGCCGATGCCGCTGAACATGGCGATCCTCGCTCCCGACCGGGCCGACGCTGTCCGCGCCGCGTTTCCGGCGGTACAGCGCTGGGTGATTGCGGGGCATTCGATGGGTGGCGCGATGGCGGCGCACTATGCCCACAAGAACCCCGACGATCTGGCCGGCCTGATCCTCTGGGATTCGTACCCGGCAGAGAGCGACACGCTGGTGGAATCACCATTTCCCGTGTGGCACATCCACCGCGCCACTGCGGACGGCCGCGCCCCCGAAAAGCTCGAGCGCATGCGTAACCTGTTTCCGGTTACCAGCACGTGGGTGCCGGTGCCCGGCGGAATTCACATGCAGTTCGGCGCGTTTAGCGGCGGCGGTTACCAGGAAGAATGGACCGCGACGATCACGGAACAGGAGCAGCACGACATCGCCGTCACGGGCACCTTGAACGCGCTGCTGGCGATGACGAAGTAGCGGCTGCTACGCGCGAGTGGCCAGAAAGCCCCCACGGGTGCGACGGAAGCGGACGGTAACGAATTCACTGCGAACCAGCCAGCGCCAGTCGCGTTCGTCATTGTCATTGCAGGCGACGACGCGCACGAGAGCCACGAACGCCTCGCAGTCCACCTTGATGAGTTTTGCCACCGGCAGTGCGGTGTGTGTGACGAAGCGCAGGCCGTGCAGGGAGGCGTCGCGAGTCTCAGCCGGGAACGGACCTTTGCCGGGCCAGTCGGTGAAGTAGCTGAGCGCCATGCGCCTTGGCACCCGGGTGACCGCGCGTTGTCCGGGATCCAGACGTTTGTGATCGGCTGGCGCCAAGGGGGTGTTACACGTGGTGCAGGTGGCGCTGGCGTGGATGTGACCCCTGAAGCCGTGGGCGGCACCGCAAAACTGGCAGAGCACGCTCGGTTCCGGCGCCGACGCAGCCTGTTCCGGTTTCGCGGCATCCGACTGCCAGGCGTCGTCGTAGGCAGTCCGTTTTGCAGGGTCACTGAGCACGGCGTAGGCCTCGTTGATGATGGTTGCCGTGAGGTGGTCGCCGCCGAGATCGGGGTGCCGGCGCAACTTCGTCATCAGGGTCCGGTAGCTGGACCGGATGATTTCATCTGGCGCGTCCGGTTGGACGTGCAAGATGTGGTAGTAGTTGCGGCGAGTGTCCATGGTGCGGCAAATGTTAAATGGGCTGCGCGGCCCCTTCTGTGCGGGGGGTCAAGAATAGCGCCTCGGGCCTGAACTGGCGCGGTCCTGGCCGACCGGGAACTCGCCCGGAAGCCGTGGAAATCGCCATGGGACGAGAACTCGCGTATCGTGCCTTGATGCCTACTTCAGCCGCTCCCGCTCCCGCCGCCAAACCCAACCCCCTCGATGCTGAGCCCTTCGCGCTCAAGTCCATCACCAAGTCCGCGCCGCCTGAAGGCGTGGATACGGATAACTGGCACCGGTACGTGATTATCCAGGGCAAAAATACCATTGTCGGCCAGCTGCAGGGCACCAAGGCCAGCACGGAACGCGCAGTTCTGGAAATCATCGAACGGCTGAATGAACGCCGCCGGGGCAAAACTGGCCGAGTGCAATTGAGCCCTGGCCGCAAGAAAAAAGGCACGCCTCCGTCACAGCCGTCCGACGACTGACCGACTGCGATCAGGCGCCCTGCCCAACGGGCTTTTCTTCCCGCTGTGCTGTCATTTCCTTGAGGGTTGACCGCAGCCAGAGAACACCGATTCCGCCCGAGATGAAGTTGGCGCTGGCCGCGGCAATAAATATTCCGATGATTCCCAGGAGCTGGGAAAGTACCCAGGCAAGCGGCGCGTAAACCGCAACGGTTCGCGAGAGTGACACCCACATGGCAGCCATCGGTTTGCCGAGCGCGTTCAGCGAGCCGTTCACGGCCATTGCGCAGCCGAGCGCGATGTAGCTCAGCGGAACAATTCGCATGTGAAGAAGCGCGGCATGCTTGGCTTCGCCACTGAGCCCGAACAGGTCAGTAATCAGGCCACCGAAAACCTGCATGACGAGGGCGACGCTAATTCCATAGAAAAGCGCAAAGCGGTAGGCAAACCTCACGCCCTCGTGGACCCTATCCATCCGCTTGGCGCCGAAATTCTGGCCAACAAAAGGTGTCATGGCCGCGGACAGGCCCATGCAGGCCAGCAAGGACATCCCTTCCAGTCGCGACGCCACACCAAAGCCGGCCACAGATTCCTGGCCGAAGGTGGCTATCTGATGGGTGATAAATGCCGTAGTCACTGGCGCCACCAGGCTGCTCGTGAGTGAGGGCAAGCCCACGTGCAGGATGCGTCGCCAGGAATCCATGATCAATTCGGGGGCCAGACGGCTGAAATCCAGCAGTTTTTCGCGGTGAACCACAAAGTAGGCCGAGGCAAACAAGGTGACCGCGTTGGCAATCACGCCACCGAGGGCGGCTCCCGCAATTTCCATTCGAGGAAAGCCGAACAGGCCAAAAATCAGGATGGGGTCGATGATGATATTGATCAACGCGGCCGTCGTCATGATCATGGCCGGGCGCTTGGCATCGCCCGAGGCCCGGAGTACCGAGTTGGCGATCATGGGAGCGACCAGGAAGATGCCGCCAAAGTAGTAGATGCTCATGTAGCGATGAATGAGTGGCAGGATTTTTTCGTCGGCGCCCAGCAGCCGGAATATGGGATCGATGGTGTTGAGGCCGATAACGAGCACCACGATGGCGCAGAGCACGGCCAGCAACATTGCGTGGGCGGTGATGCGCTTTACCGCTTCCCGATCGCCGGAACCAAAGAGCCGGGAGACCACTGACGATGTGCCGATGCCGAGCGACATGGCGATCGCGCCAATGATGAAACTGACGGGGAATGTAAACGTAACTGCAGCAAGCTGTTCGGTGCTGATGCGGGCAATGAAGAACGCGCCGGCAACGTTGTTGATGACGATTGCCAGCATGCCGAGCATCATCGGCAGCATGAGCGAGAAGATGGCGGAGCTTACCGGCCCTTCGGTGAGGCGGGCGCCCTTGCCCGCGGCGGGTTTCATGCGGGATCGACGCCGGCGATGCAGAGGTACTTGATCTCCAGGTAATCCTCGATCCCGTACTTCGAGCCTTCCCGGCCGTTGCCGGATTCCTTCACGCCGCCGAACGGTGCGACTTCGGTCGAGATCAGGCCGGTGTTGAGTCCGACGATGCCGTACTCCAGCGCTTCGGGTACCCGCCAGCTGCGGCCTAGATCGCGGGTGTAGACGTAGGCGGCAAGGCCAAACTCCGTGTCGTTGGCCAGGCGAATGGCCTCTGCCTCTGAGTTGAACCGGAAGAGCGGCGCCAGCGGGCCAAAGGTTTCCTCGCGGGCGACGCGCATGGCGGGCGTGACGTTGATCAGCACGGTGGGCTCGAAAAATGTGCCACCCAGTGCATGCCGCTTGCCACCGGACAGGACTTTGGCGCCATGGGCGAGTGCATCGGCGATGTGTTCTTCAACCTTGGCTACGGCGGCATCGTCGATCAGAGGACCCTGGTCCTGCTCGCCGGCCAGTCCGTCGCCGACCCGGAGCCTGGCCACTGCTGCGGCAAGCTTGCTGGCAAATTCGTCGTACACCTTGTCTTGCACCAGCATGCGGTTGGCGCACACGCAGGTCTGGCCCGAATTGCGGTACTTGCTGACGATGGCACCGGCCACTGCCGCATCGAGATCGGCGTCGTCGAAAACGATGAAGGGCGCGTTGCCGCCGAGCTCCATCGAAACCTTTTTCACAGTCTTTGCGCACTGCGCCAGCAGCAGCTTGCCGATGGCGGTCGACCCGGTGAAGGTCAGCTTGCGAACCACCGGATTTTCGGTCATCTCGCCGCCGATGGCCCGGGCATTGCCGGTGACAACGTTGACGACGCCCGCCGGAATGCCCGCTCGCTCAGCAAGCTCGGCGAGTGCGAGTGCGGAAAACGGTGTCTGCGATGCAGGCTTTATCACAATCGTGCACCCGGCCGCGAGAGCGGGAGCCAGCTTCCGGGCGATCATCGCCGACGGGAAATTCCACGGCGTGATTGCCGCCACTACGCCAATTGGCTGCTTGAGCACGACGATGCGCCGGTCTTTCGCGTGGCCGGGAATTACATCGCCGTACACACGCTTGGCTTCCTCGCTGAACCACTCGAGAAAGCCGGCGGAGTACGCGATCTCGCCGCGGGCCTCGGTCAACGGCTTCCCCTGCTCGGCGGTCATGAGCCGGGCCAGGTCGTCCTGGTTCGCAAGCAGCAGGTCGTGCAGGCTGCGGAGCAGCGCCGCACGCTCCCTGGCCGGTCGGGCGCGCCAGGCCGGCAGCGCCGCATCAGCTGCGGCAATGGCTGCGCGTGTTTCGTCGGCGCCGCAATCGGGCACTGTGCCGAGTTCTGCTCCGGTGGCCGGATTCGTCACTGTCACGGTGCCACCGCTTTTTGCAGCAATCCATTTCCCGGCGACGTAGGCCTGGGTACGGAGCAGCTTGGGGTCGGTGAGTTTCAACATGGCAGCGTGCCATGATACGGCAAGGAGAAAGCGGCGATGAAGCTGGCGAGTTTCAGGGACGGGGCAAACACAACGTGGGGGCTGGTGCAGGCCGTGGGCGTGCAGCTGGCTCCGCCGTCGCTACGGG
>CAZPNN010000259.1:0-5299 GCA_964587605.1 uncultured Chromatiaceae bacterium | reverse complement strand
ATCCTGACTTTCATCGCTCTAACAGCCGAAGCCGGCGATATGCGGCGCATCGCCGTCGAATACCTCACTGATGCTACCCACGCAAGCTTCGGCGAGGTGACCGCCGATCGCGGCAAGCAGGGCCTGCGCCTCCGGCCTGTTGCCGTGCACCCGGAAGTGGGCGAGCGCAAACGGGCCCAGCAGCCAGGACCAGACCGTGCCCTGGTGATAGGCGCCGTCGCGTTCCGCCGGACCACCCGAGTAATGCCCCTGGTAGCGCGCGTCAGACGGCGCCAGGCTGCGCAGCCCCATCGGGGTCAGCAACTCGCGCCGGCACGCCGCAACGACCGCCGCTGCCTGCCCGTCATCGAGCAGGTCGGGTGAGAGCGACACCGCGAAAATCTGGTTCGGCCGCAGCGAGGCGTCATCACCGTCAGGCCCATCGACAACGTCGTAGAGGTATCCCCCCGCCGCGTACCAGAACCGCGCGCGGAAGGAAGACCGCACACGACTTCCCAGCGCCTGGTAGCGCCGCGCGAGTTCGGCATCTCCCAACCGCCCGGCAAGGCTCGCCATCACCACCAGGGCGTGATGCCAGAGGGCATTGACCTCAACGGGCTTGCCGGTGCGCGGGGTGACGACCCGGTCACCGACCTTCGCGTCCATCCAGGTGAGCTGCACGCCCGGCACTCCGGCATGCAGCAGGCCATCGGCCGGGTCCACGCCGATGCCGTACCGGGTGCCCTGCAGGTGCCAGTCGATGATCTCCATCAGGCCGGGCCACAGCTCACGCACGAGTTCGTCATCGCCCGTTGCCCGCCAACAGGCTTCCACCGCGTGGAAGTACCAGAGGGTGGCATCCACCGTGTTGTAGTCCGGTTCGGCACCGTTCTCCGGAAAGCGGTTGGGCAGCATTCCGTCACTCAGGTGCTCGCCGTAGGTCCGGAGAATACGCGCCGCCACGTCCGGACGGCCCGTGTGCAACGTGAGTCCCGGCAGCGCAATCATCGTGTCGCGGCCCCAGTCACCGAACCAGGGATAACCCGCCATGACCGTGGCACCGCTTCCGTTGGCAAAAGAACCGTCGGCAAAAGGACGGTTGACGATGAACTGGTCGGCCGAAAGCGTCAGTTGCCGCACCCAGCCGGGCTCACGGACCACCGGCAGCAGGAGTGCGGCCCGCCGGTGGTGGTCCGCGCTAAGCGCCACGGCAGGCGCTGCGGGGGCGCCCGGTTCGGCCGTGCAAATCACGTTAACTGTGCCGCCAGCACTGCAGTCGACAGAAAACCCGCCCGGGCAATAGAGGTCTTCCGTACTGGAAAGCCCCCGCTCTGCCTCGAGCCGGTGGTGAAAATTCCAGAACCAGTCACCGCGCGGCTCGAACGTCGCCCTGGCGCAGAGCACGCGGTACGCGTGAGCTCCGGGATAAGCGTCGATCCGGATGCCGTCAGGCACCGCCGTGACTGCGGGCTGCCAGTCCCCGCGCGACTGCGCGTGATGGTCCCGATACGTACACAGCGGGGAAATTCGGAGCCGTACCGGCCCGCTCGCACTCTCCAGACGGAAACGCACGAAGGTGGTGTTGGTCCCGTGCCCCATCCAGATGGACTTCGTGAGCCGCGCATCGCCGATAGCGTAAGTCCACACCGGCATGCCGCCATGGAGCATGAACCCCTCGGTGTGACGGCAGCCGTCCGGGTGGACTGTGCCGCCCGTGTACTCGTGGGAGTCGAGTGCGTAGGTCTGGCCCTGGTACTCGGCATCCACCACGAGTCCGGCCACCAGCATGGTGCGGCCGAGCGGCGGGTTGAGGGCGGCAACGAGCAGGCCGTGATAGCGTCGGGTCGCTGCGCCGGGAACCGTTCCGGAGGCATACCCGCCGAGGCCATTGGTCACCAGCCACTCGCGACCAACGGCGGCGTCAAAGGTGCTGCAGGTGGCGCGATCGAGGTCAATCCGCGGCACGCCGTCGCTGCGACGGCGTTCCAGGGATCGTGCGCGAATCAGCTCTGGCGCCCGAGCCACCGCGACCCGACCCACGCGTCAAGCGAGTAACGGCCAGGACCGTAGACCGCGAGGATCACGAGCATGAAGCCCCAGAGGTAATGCTGGCCAAGCGCTGCCTCGAAACCGGGGGTAAGCAGGACGTGGGCATAGGCGACGACGGCCATGACATTCACTGCCAGCAATCCTACTGCAGCAAGGCGCCCAAACAAGCCGGAAATCAGCAGGAGCGGAAAGAATATCTCGCCGGCGGTACCCGCAACGGCCGCCAGTTGCGGCGACAGCACTGGTGTTCGGTACTCCTCCTGGAACAGGAACAGCGTCGTTTCCCAGTCTTCCAGCTTCAGCATCCCGGACTTCAGGAACTGCCAGCTCACCCAGCAGCGCGTGGTGAGGGCAACCAGCGATTGCAGGCTTTGAAGGCCCCGATCCAGCATCCCAACGGAGCGGGCAATGGCGGCGACGACAGTCATGACGGTGATTCTCGGGCCGTAGGGCCGTCCAGGGTGAACGAGGTGATGACGCCGGCAGTCGCGAAGCGTAACAACAGGGACGAGAGTTGCTCCTGCTGCCCCGGCGGCAGAACAGCCGCCGACGCTGCGAACGTCGCCCCCAGAAGCAAGGCCTCAAGCCAGGCCAGGTCCAGCTCCCCAACGCGTTGCAGCTGCACGCCGTCTTCGAGGCGACGGACCAGGATGCGCTCCGGTGCCGGAACAGGCCGCACGGGTGGCTGCCCGGCCTGCAGCGCCTCCCACGACTGAAACACGCCGTAGCGGGTGGCGAGCAGGCGAACCGACGGGTGCGTGTGAAAGCGGAGATCCGCCTGACTCGCGACCGGCACTTCCGCGAGTGCCGCCAGATCCAGCGCAGCACCGCTGTCGGCTGCCACCAGCGACTCCTGCACGGCCCACTCGAGGCGAGCAACGTCGATCAGGCACTCGTCCACGGTCCCGGTCAGGTGTTCGGCGAGAAAGTTCGGCAGCCGCTCGCCGAGGTGGAACAGGTTGCCGGCCGGTGACGGACAGGTGCGCTGGTAAGACCAGGCAAGCATCCGGAATTCTTCGCCGCCCATGCAGGCGAGCAACAGCGGAAAGGCCGCCTCCAGGGCAAGGGCAAAGTTTTCCCGGGTGTTGTTCCGGTAGATGGCCACGCGCCGGTCGGCACTCAAGCCTTTGGCAAGGACGCGGGGAAGGAGCCCGACAGAGTCCCGGTAGAGGACCTCGCGCACGAATTGCTGCTGCAGTTCGTGCAGCACCGCCGCCTGCTCAGGCGACGCGGGCACGAAATCCGTCCTCTAGCACGCTGCGGGCCTCTTTGTCGGCAGTTAGTGCCTCGGCCAGCAGGCGATCCAGCGAGGGCAGTTCCGCATCCCACTCAATCAGGGTCGGCACCGGGCCCAGCCGTTGCAGCGCCTCGCGATACAGCGCCCACACGGCGTCTGCCACTGGCGCACTGTGGGTGTCGATCAGGACGCCATCGGCAGTCGTGTGGCCCGCGAGATGGATTTCCCCGACCAGCTCGGGCGGGATGGCAGCAAGGTAGCTGCCGGCGGCGAAGCCGTGATTCTGCGCGCTCACGTAAATATTGTTCACGTCGAGCAGGATCCTGCAGCCGGCCCGGCGCGCCAGCTCAACGACGAAATCCCACTCGGTCATCTCGGCACCGTCGAATTCGAGGTAGCTGGAGACGTTCTCCACGAGAATCTGCCGACCGAGGTACTCCTGCACGGCCGCCACCCGGGCGACCAGGTGGTTCAGCGCCGCCGTCGTACAGGGCAGCGGCAGCAGGTCATTCAAGAAGACGCCGCCCACCGAACCCCAGCAGGCGTGCTCGGAGACCAGGGCGGGCTCCACGCGCTGCACCAGCCGCCGCAGCCGCCGCAAATGTTCGTGATCGAGCGGATCCGTACTCCCGAGCGACAACCCCACGCCGTGCAGGCTGACGCCATAGTCGCGCCTGACAGCATCCAGCACCTGCAACTGGCGCCCGCCGTCGGCAAAGAAGTTCTCGCTGTGCACCTCGACCCAGGGGATCGCCGGCTGACGACTCAGGAAGTCCGTGTGGTGGAGACTTCGCAGGCCGATTCCGGCAGCCGCCGGAACCGGCCGCGAGGCCGCGGCGGGCATCATCGATGCCCGCGACATTACATGGCTTTCTCGCCAGCGGTCGTGGAACCGCCCATCTTCTCGCACTCGCCCGTCGCAACGTACTTCCACTCGGACGGATCGTTATCAGCCTTCGACTGGCCCTGGCAGGAATGGCCGTTGGCGGCACAGCTGTTCTCGCCCGCCTTGGCAATGCCGTAGCACTTGTCCTTGGCAGCTTCGTCGGCCGCCTGAACGGTAGCGGCGCCGAAGGCCAGCAGCGTGCCGATGGCCGTGGATATCAGGATGGACTTGGTTTTCATCGTGTTTTTGCTCCTAAGTGATTGTGGGCGTGATTTTCAAGTGGCCGGCAAACGGTCACAATGCTTCGTCGTCGACGTGACCCTGAACCTTACACCTGAACGGGAGCAAAATCCCGGGGCAGGGCCATCCGCATGATGCTCCGCAAGATGACGGGCAGTCGAGCCAAAAAAAGGCGGGGCGCATTTCCTCCGAAATGCGCCCCGCCCGACTTCAGCCACCCAAAAATCGCTAGACGACTTCCACGTACACGACCGGGATGTTCTTGCGCTCCGCGTAGGCTTCCGCAAACTCTGTCGCGATCTGCTCGTCCATCAGCGCATCGCTGACGAGCGTCCGGAAGTACCAGGTTCGCGTGCGGATCTCGCCGCCGAACACGCGCTCAATCGTCGCGAAGGTAGCCGGAGATCCATCGCGCCGCTGACAATAGACGCGCAAGAAGTCCCCGCCGGCGCACGTGGCGTCTTGGTCCCGAATTACCTGTACGGTCATCGCTCGCTCCTCGCTGCCTGTGCGGTTCCACCACGTCCCGGTGGAATCTGGGTAGAAAGGAGCAAGGTTTGTGCCAGCCCCGCCCGGTCGCGCCCTGCACCAGCAGCGGAATCCTTATGTGAAGGCCGCGAACAAAAATTGTCCTTTACTGACAATCATTGCCATGACCGGCTCGATCCGCGTCGGAATGTGCGCCAGTTCAAGCTTGGTCGGTGCGGCCTGCCGGTAAACCCGCTAGCCCCGGCCGGGGGTATATTCGACCCTGTACGAGACGCCGTTTGGGAACCACGTGACTGAATCGGGGCCAGTGCCGAAGGGCTCCTTGACGGCAGCCGACCTGGCGGCCTGCCGCCCGGCGCTGATGCGCTATGCCCGGCTGCAGATCCGGGAACCCGCGCTGGCCGAGGACCTGGTCCAGA
>CAZPNN010000258.1:0-9323 GCA_964587605.1 uncultured Chromatiaceae bacterium | reverse complement strand
TCCAGCCGGAAATCCGCCACCCGGCGGGGGACGCTACCCGGCTCGTCGCCGAGGCCGCCTACCGGAACGCCGCGGTCGACGCCCGGGTGGTGGCCTTTATTAGTGACATGGCGGAGGCCGACGGCTGGGCCGACCTCGTTCTGGCCCGGTCCGGTGCCCTGAGGGTGGCCGAACTGGCCGCGGCGGGCGTGGGCGCCGTGCTGGTGCCATTTCCGGCCGCCACTGACGATCACCAGACCCGCAATGCGGCCTGGCTGGTGGACGCCGGGGCGGCGACGCTGTTGCCTGAATCGGAGCTGACGGCTGAGCGGCTGGCCGCGGAACTTCGGACCTGTGTCGAGCATCGGGGCCTCACGCTGACCCGTGCCATCAACGCCCGCGCGCTCGCCATGGCGGGTGCGACCGAGGCGATCGTCGGCGTCTGCCTGGCGGCTTGCGCGGCTTCCCCTGCGTCGCGGAGCAGAACCCGTGCGTGACCGGATGCGCCGCATCAACCGCATTCACCTGGTCGGTATCGGCGGGGTTGGCATGGGCGGTATCGCTGAAGTGCTGCTCAATCTCGGCTACGCCGTTCAGGGGTCCGATCTCAAGGAGTCCGGAGTTACGCGACGGCTCACGCGGCTCGGTGCCCTGGTGCATATCGGCCACCGGGCGGAAAACGTGGGTGAAGCCGACGTGGTCGTGGTGTCGAGTGCGGTGGCGGACGACAATCCGGAAATGCGGACGGCGCGGGCCGCGCGCAAGCCGGTGGTCCAGCGGGCCGAGATGCTGGCGGAGCTGATGCGCTTCCGGCACGCCATCGCGGTTTCCGGCAGCCACGGCAAGACCACGACCACCAGCCTCATCGCCAGCGTGCTGGCCGAGGCGGGCCAGGATCCCACGTTCGTGATCGGCGGCCGCCTGAAGAGCGCGGACACGAATGGTCGCCTCGGTGCCGGCCGGTACCTGGTGGCCGAGGCCGACGAGAGCGACGCATCGTTCATCCACCTGCAGCCAATGGTCACAGTCGTCACCAATATCGACAACGACCACCTCGGCGCCTACGGCGGTGACGTCGAACGCCTGCGCCGCACCTTCGTTGAATTCATCCACAACCTGCCGTTCTACGGCCTGGCGGTGGTCTGCCTGGACGACCCCGGTGTGCAGTCGATCCTGCCGCTGCTGCACCGGGCGACGCTGACCTACGGTTTCTCGCCGGAGGCGGATGTTCGCGTCGAAAACTGGGTCAGGGACGGCCTGCGGTCCCGGTTCACGGTCGTGCGCCCGGGTGCGGCACCGTTGCCGGTGATACTGAATCTGCCGGGTCGGCACAACGTTCTGAACGCGCTGGCCGCCGTTGCCGTCGCCTGCGACCTGGAACTGGACGATGCGGCCTGCCAGCAGGCGCTGGCCGGCTTCGAGGGGGTCGATCGCCGCCTGCAGGTCCTTGGCGAGATATCGCTGGGGGGCAAGCGGGCGGTGCTCATCGACGACTACGGCCACCACCCCACCGAAATCGCCGCGACTCTCGAGGCGGTACGCCAGGCCTGGCCTGCGCGCCGCCTGGTCGTGGCATTTCAGCCCCACCGCTACACACGAACGCGGGACATGCTCGACGATTTCGCGGAGGTCCTGTCGGGTGCCGACCGGTTGCTCGTGACCGAGGTCTATGCCGCCGGTGAAGCGCCGATCACGGGCGCTGACGGCCGTGCGATCTGCCGTGCGATTCGCAGCCGCGGGCAGATCGAGCCGGTCTTCGTGCCCCAGATCGAAGACCTGGACGAACTCCTGACCGGCGTCGTGCAGCCGGGCGACGTCGTGCTGACGCTCGGCGCCGGCAGTATCGGCAGCATCGCGCTTGCCATTCGCGAGGCACACGCCATTGATGGCATCAGTCACACGGGTGCATCGGCGTGATGACGAAGACGCAAGCACCGGTCGGCAAGTTGCTGCGCGATGAGCCGATGTCGAAACACACAACATGGCGCGTCGGCGGGCCCGCAGACGTGTATTATTCGCCGCGTTGTCGTGATGAACTTCTGGACTTCGTTCGCAGCCTCGATGCGGATACGCCGGTGTACTTCGTTGGCCTCGGTAGCAACCTCCTGGTGCGGGACGGTGGCATCCGGGGTGTCGTCGTTGCCACCGGACAGGCGCTGAACGGGCTCCGCAACCTGGGTGGCGGAGTCGTCGAGGCAGAGGCTGGTGTGCCGTGCACGGTGGTGGCACGAGCCTGCAGTCGCTGGGAACTGGGGCCGGCAGAGTTTTTCGCAGGGATTCCGGGCAGCGTCGGTGGCGCGCTCCGGATGAACGCGGGGGCTTTTGGCGGCGAAACCTGGGCGAAGGTCATCGAGGTCGACGTGGTTGATCGTCGCGGGGGTGCGCATACCCGCGGGCGTGAGTACTTCCAGGTTGGTTATCGGCAGGTTGGTTATCGGCAGGCTGGCTACCAAAATGTGCGCGGCCCGCTGGAGGAGTGGTTCCTGGCTGCCCGATTCAAGTTTGACGAACACTACACCGCGGCCGCGGACCGCATCCGGACACTTGTCTCTGAGCGCAAGGCAAGCCAGCCCTTGGGCCTCCCGAGTTGCGGTTCGGTCTTCAAGAATCCCCCCGGCGACCATGCCGCGCGCCTCATCGAGGCGGCGGGTCTCAAGGGCGCCCGGGTTGGTGGCGCCGAAGTGTCACCGAAGCACGCCAACTTCATCATTAATACCGGTGGGGCCACGGCGGCCGACGTTGAAGCCCTGATCGAGCGTGTGCGGGACACCGTCCAGGCCCGTCACGGCGTCCAGCTCGACACGGAAGTCCAGATTGTCGGCGAGCGACTCGCGGGAGGTGCCGCGTGACCGCCCTGCGTTCCCCGCGAGTGACCGAGCCCGCCGCCTTTGGCCGGGTGGTTGTGCTGATGGGCGGCCAGTCTGCCGAGCGGGAGATCTCACTGCTCACCGGCGCCGCCGTGCTCAAGGCATTGCGCAACAAGGGCGTCAACGCCGAAGGTCTCGATGCCGGTCCCGACCTGCTCGCCAGGCTCAACGCGGGCAACTACGACCGGGTGTGGATGGCGCTGCACGGTCGTGGCGGCGAGGATGGCACCCTGCAGGGGCTGCTCTCGTTCCTGGGCTTGCCCTTCACAGGATCCGGCGTGCTCGGTTCCGCCATCAGCATGGACAAGTTGCGGACCAAGCGGCTGTTGCAGGGCGCCGGTCTGCCAACGCCTCGTTACTGCGTGATCCGCAACGAGGCCGACCTCGTAGAAGCCGGCGAGCAGCTTGGCCTGCCGGTCATGGTCAAGCCCTCCGACGAGGGTTCCAGCATCGGCATGACCAAGGTCGAACGTCCGGACCAGATGCGCGCCGCCTTCGAACTGGCTTCCGGTTTTAACTGCGACGTCCTGGCCGAGGAGTGGGTGGCGGGACCGGAATACACCGCCGCCATCCTGCACGATCGCGTGCTGCCGCTCGTTCGCATCCAGACCGACAGCACGTTCTACGACTACCAGGCAAAGTACTTCAGCGACGACACCCGCTACGTCTGTCCGTGCGGCCTGTCGCCGGAGCGTGAGCGGGAGATTGCGGAGATTGCGCGAGCCGCGTTCGAAGCCGTCGGCGCCACAGGCTGGGGCCGCGTGGACGTCATGGTCTCGCCGCAGGCAGGCCCGTTGATCCTCGAGATCAACACCGTGCCGGGGATGACCAGCCACAGCCTCGTCCCGATGGCCGCTGCTGCCGCGGGCACGAATTTCGACGAGCTCGCCTGGCAAATTCTCGAGACCAGCATGGAGCCTCGCGCCGGGATTGGCCGGAAAGCCGGCGCGGGGGCGCGGTCATGAAGCTCTTCGAGCGCGGCAACCGCAAGCGCCGAGGGCAGCCCGTCGTCAGGCTGCCAGCCATTCCCTGGGTGACCATCGGGAGCGTGATCGGCGTGCTCGTGATGGCAGGCGGTCTCGTGTCGGCCGCCCGCTGGGTGCTGAACCGGCCCGTAGAGCGGGTGGTGCTCAACGGTGAATTCGAGCGGGTCTCCGCCGACCAGCTCGAAGCGGTCCTGCGCACGGCGATGGGCAAGGGCTTTCTCGGCGCGGATCTCCGGGCCATCCAGGAGCAGGTGATGGCGCAGCCCTGGGTGGCAACCGCCCGGGTCAGTCGCCAGTGGCCGGACACGCTCGACGTCACGGTGACTGAGGAGCAGCCGGCCGCACGCTGGGGCGCCGACGGACTCCTGAATCCCCAGGGGCGGCTGTTCGTTCGCCACACGAACCACATTCCTGCCGAGTTGCCGCGCCTTTCCGGACCGGAAGGCTCTGAAGCCGAGGTTGCCGCGCGCTTCGTCGCCATCCAGGAGCGCCTGGTCGAGCGGGGCTTGCGGCTCGCGGCCCTCGAACTCGACGGGCGAGGCGCCTGGTCGCTCGTCATCAGCAACGGCATCAGCGTACGCCTCGGTTCGAAGGACGTTGATTCACGGCTGACCCGCTTTTACGAGGCGCTGGACACCGTGGTTGCGCCCGTTGCAGCGGACGTGCAGTTCGTGGACATGCGCTACACCAACGGTTTTTCCATCGGCTGGAAGCAGCAGCGGTCGGCCCGCTCGCCCGCTCCGGATGAACCCCCGGCCCTGGAGGCTTTGCCCCGTGCCTAGGAAGGAAGAAAGGGGAATCATCGTCGGCCTCGATATTGGCACGTCGAAGGTCGTTGCCATCGTCGGCGAGTTGCAGGATGACAACCAGATCGAGGTCATCGGCTTCGGCTCGCACCCGTCGAAGGGGCTGAAGAAGGGCGTAGTGGTCAACATCGAGTCGACCGTGATCTCCATCCAGCGCGCCATCGAGGAAGCCGAGCTGATGGCAGGGTGCGATATCCACCAGGTCTATGCCGGCATCGCCGGCAGCCACGTCCGCAGCCTGAATTCGCACGGCATCGTTGCGATTCGTGACCGCGAGGTGACCCAGAGTGACGTCGACCGGGTCATTGACGCCGCGCGAGCGGTAGCTATTCCCGCCGACCAGAAAATCCTCCACGTGCTGCCCCAGGAATTCATCATCGACGGCCAGGAAGGGATTCGCGAGCCCATCGGCATGTCGGGCGTGCGGCTCGAGGCCCGGGTGCACATGGTCACCGGTGCCGCCAGTGCCGCCCAGAATATCGTCAAGTGCGTCCAGCGTTGCGGCCTCGAGGTGGAGGACATCGTGCTGGAGCAGCTGGCCTCCAGCTTCGCGGTGCTGACCGATGACGAGAAGGAGCTCGGTATCTGTCTCGTGGACATCGGTGGCGGCACCACCGATATCGCCGTCTTCAACAACGGCGCCATCCGCCACACGGCAGTCATTCCGATTGCGGGCGACCAGGTCACCAACGACATCGCGATCTCCATGCGGACGCCGACCCAGTACGCCGAGGAGATCAAGATCAAGTACGCCTGCGCCCTTTCCCAGCTGGCCAACCTCGATGAAACCATCGAGGTGCCGAGCGTGGGCGACCGGCCGCCGCGGCGGCTGGCACGGCAGACGCTGGCAGAAGTCGTCGAGCCCCGCTACGAAGAACTTTTTGGCTTGATTCGCGATGAACTCCGGCGCAGCGGCTTCGAGGACATGATCGCTGCCGGCATCGTCCTCACGGGCGGCAGCGCAAAGATGGAAGGCGCCGTCGAGCTGGCGGAAGAGGTTTTTCACATGCCGGTCCGGCTGGGTGTTCCCCAGCATGTGCACGGGCTCGGTGATGTGGTGCGTAACCCCATTCATTCAACGGGGGTTGGGCTGCTGGTTTACGGGAGAAGCAAGATGGTGCGTGAAGCAAACGAAATGCCCATGGGCGGGGGCATAAGGGACGTATGGGGTCGGATGAAGAACTGGTTTCAGGGAAATTTCTAGGACAATTTGTTGTTGTCGCCAATTCACCAAAGTTAATGGAGACAGGATATGTTTGAACTCATGGATGCGAATAGCCAGAACGCCGTGATCAAGGTGCTCGGCGTGGGTGGGGGTGGCGGCAACGCCGTCCGGCACATGGTGAGCACAGGGATCGACGGAGTTGATTTTGTCTGTTGCAACACCGACGCGCAGGCGTTGCGGACGTCCAACGTCCGTACTGCCCTGCAGATTGGCTGCAACATCACCAAGGGCCTTGGTGCCGGGGCCAACCCGGACGTCGGCCGTCAGGCTGCTATGGAAGACCGTGACCGGATCATCGAAGTGATCGAGGGCGCCGACATGCTCTTTATCACCGCCGGTCTGGGTGGCGGCACGGGAACGGGCGCTGCACCGATCGTCGCCCAGGTGGCGCGCGAACTGGGCATCCTTACCGTGGCCGTCGTCACGAAGCCCTTTGCGATGGAAGGCAAGAAGCGCCTCGGCATCGCGGAGCAGGGTATCGCCGAGCTCGGCAAGTACGTCGATTCGCTGATCACCATTCCCAACGAGAAGCTGTTGTCGGTGCTTGGGCCCGAGACGACCCTGCTGGATGCCTTCAAGGCCGCCAACGAGGTCCTGCAGGGCGCTGTGCAGGGAATTGCCGAGCTGATCACCCGTCCCGGGCTGATCAACGTCGATTTTGCCGACGTTCGCACGGTGATGTCCGAAATGGGCATGGCCATGATGGGGTCCGGTACTGCGCAGGGCGCGGATCGCGCGCGGGAAGCCGCCGAGGCAGCGATTTCGAGTCCCTTGCTGGAAGACGTGAACCTGTCCGGCGCGCGCGGCATCCTCGTGAATGTCACCGCCAGCGAAAACCTCGGCATTGGCGAGTTCCGCCAGGTTGGCGAAACCGTGAAGCAGTGCGCGTCGGAGGATGCAACCGTCGTGATTGGCACGGTCATTGATCCGGAGATGGGCGATTCGATCCGCGTGACCGTGGTGGCCACAGGCCTCGGTCAGCCGGTCGCGAAGCAGCAGCAGCTGCACATGCGGATGGTGGCGCCGGCCGTGGTTCAGCGCGGGCATATGCCTGCGGCGTCCCACGCAGCGGCGTCACAATCCGTCGACAGTGCCGGCTATGGCGCTTACGACCAGCCGACCTTCATGCGCCAGCGCGCGGTGGGCGACCAGTTGACGGCTGGCGGCGATGCCTCGTTCGATCTGCTCGACGTTCCGGCCTTCCTCCGGCGTCAGGCAGACTGAGAAGCGCTAAAGTCCGCCGCTGCCCAGGCCGATAGGGATGGCCGATAGGGATGGCCGATGGGGATGGCCGATGGGGGTAGTAGCAACGGCGCCGGCAGGATTCCCGTGGGCGGGTCCCGGAGGGTATCCGACCGGTGTCGTTGCGGGATTTTCCCTGCCTGTGCTAGGGTTTGGCCACGGATGAGTGAGTTTTTGCATGGCAGCATGCGAACTCACTTACCGTTTTTTGTGTGCAATCAGGGGCTTGGGTAAAGCGTAAGCTGTCGGCGTCGGTCGGCCACTGTGGTGGTTGGGCGCGTTTCCCGTGTGTTGCGGGTCCGGGACAGTTCGCAAGGGCATCGGAATCCCATGTTGAAACAACGCACGTTAAAGACTGCTATTCGCGCCTCCGGTGTGGGTCTCCACACCGGCCGCAAGGTATTCATGACGCTGCGCCCGGCGGCGGCCAATACCGGCATCGTGTTTCGTCGGGTCGATCTGGATCCCCCGGTGGACATCCGGGCCGACGCGAGCCTGGTCGGCGAGACCATGCTCGGCACCACCCTGGTTCAGGGCGACGTGAAGGTCGCGACGATCGAGCACCTGATGGCGGCCTTTGCCGGTCTCGGTATCGATAATGCCTACGTGGACTTGAGTGCGGCCGAGGTTCCGATCATGGACGGCAGTTCCGCGCCGTTCGTGTTCCTGCTGCAGTCGGCCGGCGTGGCCGAGCAGAACTCAGCCAAGAAATTCATCCGGATCCGCAAGACGGTGCGGGTCGAGGATGGCGACAAATTTGCCGAGCTGAAGCCGTTTGCCGGGTTCAAGGTCAATTTCCGCATCGACTTCGATCACCCCGTGTTCCGCCGGCATGCGCAGACGGCCTCGGTGGATTTTTCCACCACGGCGTTTCTCAAGGAAATCTCGCGCGCCCGGACCTTTGGTTTTGCCCGGGACATTGAGATGTTGCGTGCCCGTCAGCTCACCCTGGGCGGCAGCATGGATAACGCCGTAGTGCTCGATGACTTCCGTGTCCTGAACGAAGACGGTCTCCGCTTCGAGGACGAATTCGTCAAGCACAAGATTCTCGACGCCATCGGTGACGTGTACCTGCTCGGACACAGTCTCGTGGGCGAGTTGACGGCCTGCAAGTCAGGCCATGAGCTCAATAACAAGCTGCTGCACGCGCTGCGCGCTGATGCATCGGCCTTCGAAATTGTCACCTTCGACGATCAGCGGCAGGCGCCGATTTCCTACCAGGTCCCTCTCGCCGCCGGCGTTTAAAAGGTACCGGACCTTAGTTTTATTAGTTGTTGGCGACCAACAACTAATAAAACTAAGGTCCGGTACCTTCTGTTCCGACCCGGAACCGCACCCGGGCTGCTGCCGGCCAGTCTCCCCGGCACCCTGAGAGAATACCGTCGGCCTCGAAGCGCAGGCGCGCCGCCCATTCCGGGCTGGCCGCCGTGACGACCAGAGTGCCATCGGGACGCAGATTGCAGCTGACGATGGCCGCCGACAGCTCTGCCGGCAGTTGCCTGCGGGCACAATCGGCGAGATCCAGGCGGCTGCTGGCTGCCCGGGCCAGCGCGTTGAGCTGGCTGTCGGCCTTGAGCAGATCACCCAGCGCCCGCGGACCACTTTTTGTAGGGGAATTGCTCATCCGGTCCCGTCAGCGTGTGAATCGTTCCTTGTTTCGTGAAATCTGCTCGGGCATAGTTTAGACGCAAGCCGCAGAATGGATACAGCACTCACAGCCCGCTCGCACATCGCGAATTCATCCGCGAATTTATCCATGAATTCATGGATGAAAGCATCGTTACCCCGGCAACTCGTGCCGGCGGCACTCGGTGTCTGCGCCGCCTTGCTCCTCGGCGGATTCGGATTTGGCTTAGGCTGCCTGTACGCCCGGATGTCGGCGCCCGCTACGGTGCTTGTCCCGCCCATCGGCGGTCCGGAGGAACCACCGCCGTCCGCCGTGATTGCACAGGCCCGGTTGCCGGCCGTCAGCAACCTGGGGCAGGGGCTGGCCATCTCCCGCCCGGTCATTTTCCGCCCGGTCATTTCCCGCCCGGTCTTGGGCGGGTGGGTTTCCAGCCAATATGGTCAGCGGCCTGATCCCTTCACGGGGTTGCCGGCAGTGCATCGCGGCCTTGATTTTGCCGGCCTCGATAACAGCGCGATTCTGGCTGTGGCTCCTGGCGTGGTGACCCGGTCGGGGCCGCAGCGCGGGTACGGCAATTTCATCGAGATCGAC
>CAZPNN010000257.1:0-3860 GCA_964587605.1 uncultured Chromatiaceae bacterium | reverse complement strand
CAACGCGCAGCGCCGGCACATCGAGCGGGCCGGTGCAACGGATCGTCCACGCCACGTTGTAGGCAGGGCTGCCCGGGTCGAGCTGATCGAGGAACCACAAACGTTCCTGGCCAAAGGACAGCGGCGCCGGCGCGGCCACCTCCGGACCCGGCAACACTGGTGTGGCGGGCTCATCGCCGCGGGCGGGCCGGACGGCCTCGATCGCGAGCGACAGCGCGGCCACCGTCGGTGTCGCAAACAGCGCCCGCAATTCCAGCGACACCCCGAAGGCGGTGCGGATGCGGTTCAGCAGGCGTGCCGCGAGCAACGAGTGGCCACCGAGAGCAAAGAAGTTGTCGTGCACGCCGATGTCGTCCCGCCCGAGAACGGCAGACCAGAGCATCACCAGTTGCCGCTCGATATCGCTCTGTGGCGGAAGCCGCGCGCCCGCTGTCGCAACCGGCCGTGTCCCACCAGCACCACTGACGAGCCAGCCCTGCCTGTCGAGCTTGCCCGTCGGCGTGCGCGGCAGGGCTGACAGCTCGCACCACTCCGTCGGCACCATCCACGCAGGCAACAGGACCTGCAAGCGCTCACGCAACCCGGCCACCAGCGTCGTGGGTGGCAACGTCGAGCCAGCCGACCGCACCACGCCAGCCACCAGCACGGCCGTGCTGCCCTCGCCGGCCAGCCCCACGACGGCGGCGGCCACCGCCGGGTGCGCGGTGATGGCCTGCTCGATTTCGGCGGGCTCGATACGCTGGCCACGCAATTTGAACTGCGCGTCGAGGCGGCCCAGGCATTCGACCTGGCCGTCCCCAAGAAATCGTGCGCGGTCGCCGGTGCGATACACCAGCGCCTCGCTGACTTCCGGCAGCACGAGCCGGCCGAATTTTTCGGCTGTCAGTTCCGGCCGTCGCCAGTAGCCGGGGCCGACACCGAAGCCCGCGACCTGCAGTTCGCCGGGGAAGCCCGGGGGCAGCGGCTCCCCCGCCGCATCGACCACGTACACGCGGGCATTGGCGATCGGCCGGCCGATCGGCACTCGCGAGGCGCCGGAGTGCAGCTGTCGCGTGTCGAAGGCCGTCGCATCCCAGATTTCCGAGGTCCCGTAGGTGTTCAGCAGCGCGGTGCCGGGCAGCAGGCGCGCGCATTCGGCAACCAGTTCCGGCGTCAGCGGCTCGCCGCTCGTGATGCACCAGCGGAGTGCCGGCAAGCTCTGATCGTCGGCTGACAGCTGTTCGAGCACGGCACGGAGCAACGACGGCACCACCACGAGCTGGGTCACGCCACGCGCCGCCAGAAATCCGGGCAGTCGAAGCGGATCCGTGGCAACGTTATCGGGGACGATTTGCAGCGAGACTCCGTGGGCAAGCGCCCCGAAGATCTCCCACCAGGCGTCAATGAAATTGAGGCTGGTGCGCAGGCTGAACACCTCGTCGTCCCGGAACCCGAATGTCGTCCACATCCAGTGGCAACGATTGACCGCCGACCGGTGCGTCGTGATCCCGCCTTTCGGTTGCCCGGTCGATCCGGAGGTGTACAGCATCATCGCGGGCGCATCGCCCGCCAACGCCGGCAGCGGGACGCGAAGGTCCGCCCTCGTCTCAGACTTGAAGCCGTCGAGGTCGAGGACGGTGGCTCCGGTCGCCAGCAGCGCAGCCTGCACACCGGCGGGCAGCGTTACGCTCCGCGTGAGCACGAGAGCCAGGTCCGCGTCGCGGGCCATGAACTGCAGGCGTGCCCGGGGAAAGCCCGGATCCAGCGGCACAACAATGGCACCGGCGCGCAGCACGGCCAGCACCGCGAGCACGAGTTCCGGTGACCGGTCCAGCGCCACACCGACCGTGCCGCCGGCACCAACGCCGCGCGTCGCCAGTGCAGCGCTAATGTGCGCCGCCAGCGCCGCGCTGCGCGCGGCGAGCTCCGCGTAACTTAAGGCGCCGCGCTCGTCGCGAATCGCGATGGCCTCGGGACTACGTTCGGCGGCGGCCAGGAATGACTCGTGCAGCGTGCGGGCCGCCGGCAGGGCTGCCTCCGTTGCATTCCACTCCACCAGCAGGCGCTGACGCTCGGGTGCCGTGAGCAGTGCCAGCCGTTCAATCGGGGTGTCAGGCCGGGCCAGCACATCGGCAAGCAGGGTGCAGAACAGGCGGGGCAACTGCTCCGCCACCCGGTCTTCGAGCACCGCGGTCGACCAGGCGAAGTGGCCGGACAGTCCGGCGCCCTCACCGGCGTCCCGAAGCGCGCATTCGAGATCGAAGTAGGACGAGCGCGCCGCCGCCAGCGCGACGAGGTCAAACCTGATGCCGTCGGCCGTGCTGATCGCAGCCGTCGCCGGCTCCCAGGAAAACAGGATCTGGAACAGCGGGTGCACGCCCAGTTCGCGCGCGGGTGCGACGGCCTCGACCACGCGGGCAAACGGCACGTTGCGGTACCGGAAGGCATCGAGAGTAGCGCTGCGCTCGATCTGCAGGTGAGCACGGAACGACTGCCGGACATCGACCGGGGCCCGCAGCACGACGGGATTGACGAGACAGCCAACCACACGCTGCAACTCCGGCGTGTCGCGCAGGGTCATCGGCGTGCCGATGCAAATATCGGTTTGCGTGGTCAGCCGCACCAGCAGGGTCCGGAACGCGGCCAGCAGCACCATGTACGGCGTCGCGCCTGTCGCGCGGGCCAGGTGTCGCAGGCCGTCCGCCACGGAGGCATCAATCGTGAACGGGACGCGCCGGGACAACCGCGGCGCGCTGTGCAGTGGACGGTGGGGTCGCACCAGTTCCTGCAATGCGGGTGGCGGCAGGTCCGCCAGTCGCCGTCGCCACCAGGCGAGCGCTTCCGGGTCGGCCATGCCCTGCTGCCACTCGGGCCGGATGGCGAGATCAGCGTAGGACAGCTCTGCTGGCGATGCTGCCGGCACGGTCGTCGATCCGCCACCCGCCTCCGCCGCATACAACCTCGCCAGTTCCGCCTGCAACACCGGCACCGACAGGCCGTCGGCCACGATGTGATGCGCCGTGACGAGCAACACGTGCGACCCGGCACCGGACTCACACAGCACCGCACGCACCAGCGGTCCGCGGCGGAGGTCGAAGGGTTCCCGCAATTCACTCTCGGCAACGGCCAGCAACCCGCCCTCAACAGAAGTGGAAGGACTGGTGGACGAAATGGGGACATGCCCCATTTCCTGCCAGACCTGCTCGTCTGCCGCGTGAAAGGTCGCGGTGAGTATCGGATGGCGCCGCACTACGCCCTGCCAGGCACGCGCCAGCGCCGCGCGATCGAGCGCGCCGCAGATTCGGATCGCAAACTGCTCGCTGGCGCTCGTGTCGCCGGGGTACAGCTCGTGCAGGAACCAGAGACTGCGCTGACTGAACGTCAGTGGCGTCCGCGTCGAGGCGGGCAGAATCTCAGCGTCCGGCGCCAGTGCATCTATCGGGGCGGACAATTCCGTTCGTGACAAGGCCGCCGCCAGTGCGTCCGGAAAATGTCCTTGCAGGTACTGCGCCAGGCCTGCAATGGTCGGCGTGTCGAATAACGCCGCCAGCGGTACTCCCGCATCGAGCCAGCGATGCAAGCGGGTGATGAGCTGCACGGCGGTGATGGAGTCGCCACCCAGTTCAAAGAAGTCATCCTCGACGCCAAGGGCGTTGAGGCCGGTCACTTCCGTCCAGAGCTCCGCAATGGCCTGCTCCGCTGCCGACCGGGGCGCCACCGGCGGCCCGGCCAGCGGCGGTCGATCCGTGCCCGGCGCCGGCAGCGCATCGCGGTCCAGCTTGTCGCCGGGACCCAGTGGCAGCTCCGCCAGGAATACCCAGCTTTGCGGCACGAGGTGCTCCGGCACGCGCGTGTCGAGCCAGCGACGCAGCTCGGTGACG
>CAZPNN010000256.1:0-4790 GCA_964587605.1 uncultured Chromatiaceae bacterium | reverse complement strand
CGCCAATAAAAAGGGCCGGTAGCCGCCGCGGCGGCTACCGGCCCTCATTAATCAGTCGCTCGCTTACTTCTTGTCGCCGTAGCGGGTCGCGTTCCCGGTGTCGTCCGTGCAATCGGTCTGCTTGTCCGCCGGCAGCTTCGCGTTATCGAGCTGGCAGCGCAGACGATTGCCCCAGGCCCGCATGTTCTGGTCGAACTCGTCGATATCGATGCGGGTTTCCTTCTGCCCGTCAGCCTTGCGCGTGCCGCGCGGGGCAACGATGGCACCCAGCACGTCATTGCTGGTGCTGTCGACCAGTTCCGCCTGGAAGGTCATCTCGATGAAATCCACCTTGCTCAGAGTGTCGCGGACGGCGTCGGTGCCGAGCTTGATCACCGCGCCGGCGGGCGTGTAAGCGAGAAGGCCCCGCTTCTTCTTCTTCACCATCAGGTCCGTGAGCCCGACGCGGAGGTAGAGCACACCGGGTCCCGGCTGCTGGGCCACCGAATAGCCGCCCTCGGCGAGCCTGCCGGACAGGGCGTCGCGCATGGCCTCGGCAAGGGCCTTCTGGTCGTCGGGCTTCATGCCCTTGATGTCGGAATCCGGGCTGAAGAGGATTTCCGGCTGATCCACCATGACCGCCTTGTAGGCAGCGAGGCGCTTCAGGGCGTTCGGGGCGATATACACCATGTCACCGGGCTGACCGGCCTTGCCTGCCCGTGGCTGCAGCAGGTCGTAGTTGGTCAGGAAGTTTTTGTCGTAGGCGCGCGCCGGCTGCTGGGCCAGCACACCCTGGGCCAGCGCAAGCGCCGACACGGCGCCGATCACAACGAATACCTGTCGAGTGTTCAAGGGACTGCTCCTGGCGGTTGGGATGCCGCCTTGTTGGGTTGGATTATTTCATGTTCGCGCAAAGCATCGTAGGCTCTGTTGACTGCGGGATCTACGGATAGCTTGTCGAAGCTCTCCAGCAACTCGTAGCAGAAGCGCAGCTGCCGGGCGTCGGGGTCCCAGTAGGCGTTCGGTGTGCCGCAGCTGACCAGCCGGACGGTCAGTGGCTCCGGGAAGCGGAAGGCCCGATCGTAGAAATCGGCGACTTTTTCAACGACTTGTGCATCCCGCAGGCGCTTTTGGAGGCGCGCTTGTGCGGGCGTTGCGGGATCGAAATACTGGACGGTTACTTCCCGGCCCTCATCAACGGGACGCTTGTTCCGGAACTGGCCGTAGCGGCGCCCCACCCAGTCCACCGCGTGCTCGGCCATCGCGTACTCGTCCGGACAGTTCTCGGCGCGAAGCTCGGGAACCAGGCCGGCTTCAACCAGCCAGCCGAAGTTTTGCGCATCACTGCCGACGAGCAGGCACACGATGCGGGCCGCCCGGCGGGCGCTCAAGTCGTGCTGGGCCCAGTAGACCAGTTCGGGGTTACCGACTTCCAGGCCGCTGCGCCAGGTCAGTGCATTGCCGACGGCGGCCATGCCCAGCCGGCGGGAGAACGTGCCGGGATCGGGACTCGTGGCGGCGGTCGCACGCTCGGCGAGAATCAGGACGCCGGCGGCGAGCGTGTCGGCCGAGTTCTCCTCGAGCCCCAGGATCGGCACATTGAAGTCCCGGATGATCGCGTGCCCAAACTCGTGGGCCAGCACGAAGACGGTATTGCCGATGAGGAACTCGTTGGCGGCCGCGGGATCAGGCGCCCGGGCCGGAGACTCGGGTGCAGCCGCGCTGGCTGGCGGAGCAAGTAGCAGGCTCAGGACCAGGCAACCAGCCGTAGTGGCGCGACCTTGCATTCCGGGATTCTAGTCGACAGCCAGCGCTTCCCGGACCTCATCGCCGGCTCCGCGGCCAGGGGATCAGCCGCTCGCGCGGCGCTGCCGCCCCCGTCTCGAGACGCGTTGCCTCGGCCGACGCCGCCGCACACGGGTCTTCTGCCTTGAACACGCGGTCCCAGACGCCCTTGGCCAGGATCGAGATGCCGGCGGTGGCGACCGCGGCGCCGCCGCTTACGAGCGCGCCCTTCGGGTCCACGCCCAGGCGGGGACTCGAAAGCGAGCCCTCGATCTTCATGTAGGGATTGACGATCTCGGCGACGGTCACGTCCATGCGCCCGCGCCGGGGGGCGGTGCTTAAGTAGAACTCGAGTTGCTCCGTGCGGAGATCAATCGCACCGTGCGCAATCACGTTGACCTTCTCTGTCTGCATCACGAGCGCCGGGGTGGTCTGCACCACGCCAGCCGTGGCGTCGGCGAAAACGGCCAGGCAGCGCACGCTGGGGGTGTCGCGGGTGGCGATGCCCGGCATCACCGCGGCAGTGAGGTCCCGCCAGAAGCTACCGAACAGGGCGTTCAAGCTCCCCGCAGGCACGGTGCCGGCACCGGTGGTCATGCGCAAGCTGCCGTCCAGCGACTGCGCCAGCTCACGCCAGGTGGCGCCTTCACCAGCGAACTTAAGTTCAATCTCCGCGCGCGGCCGCGCGTCCCGCACGGCCGGCGTGTCGGTAAGCCGGGCGAGCCGCACGCGCGTGCCGCTGCCTGCAAGTCGCACGGCCACACCGCGCGCTTGCGGCTCGATCGTGCCGCGGAGGGTCAGGCGCCCGTCGGGCGGCGCCTTGAGCTCCAGCGAGTCGAGCGTGAAGTTGCCGTTGGTCAGCCGGGCGGCGACGCGCAAGTCGTCCAGCGCGACGCCAGCGACCAGCGCCCGGGTGGCCTGCACCGCCAGCGAGCCATCGAGCCGGTGGAGCCAGCCGAGCGGAATCGCCGTGTCCGGGATCAACCGCGGGCTCGACCGCGGGTTCGACCGCGGGCTCGACCGCCGCCACGCCGGTCCGGGCGACGCGGCTGGAGCCGAAGCGGCCGCCTTGGCGGGCGCACCGAAAAATGGCGTGAGGTCCAGCAGCTCGGAGCGGAAGTCCACGTCCAGCACGTTCCGCTCCCCGACCGTGAGCTTAAGCCCGCCGTCGAAGTCTGTCGTGCCAAGCCGGCCCGTGGCGCGCTCGACCTTGAACGCGGTCGGCGTGCCGGTGAACTCGGCGCTGAAGTCGAAGGGCTGCGCCGGCAGGTTCAGGGCCAACAGCCGGCCGGCTGCCGCCAGGTCCGGCGCCTTTAGCGTGAGCTTGAGCGCCGTGGCCGAGAAGTCCGGCGCCCAGTCGAGCTTGCCGCTGCCCGTGATGCTCGCTGCGGGCGTGTCGAACTCCGCCTCGTCGAGCCGCCAGGCGCCGCCCGTAGCCTGGCCGCGCACGCGGAGATCGAAGGGCACCGCGGCCACTCGCGCGGAACCGAGCCGCGGGAGAAATTGCGAGACGTCCTTGCCTTTGGCCGCCACCCGGAACTCGCCGCGAACGGCGCTGAGCGGCAGCTCGATGTCGGCATCGATCGTGCCCTGCGCGCCCGCGGCAGCGACCTGCATCCGGCTCAACTTGACGCGCTTCGGCGTCAGTGCGAGGCCACCCGCCAGGCGGAACTTCCCGCTGGGCAGCTCGTAGCCGGGCAACAAGCCGGCGAAGGCCTCGAGCCGCGGCCCTTCGACCGAGAGGTCCAGCGTGGTGCCGAGCCGTGGCTTATCGGCAATCCGGCCCGAGAGGCGCACGTCAGCGCCGGCGACCGTGCCCTGCACGTCGTCAAGGCGCGAGACGCGCGGCTCGCGGCGCAGCCGGCCGCGCAGGTCGAAGGCGCCCGCGGGCACGCCGTCGACTCGCAAGGGTGTCGCGAGCTTGCGCAGGTCGGGGCCGCTGAGCTGCCAGGTGACATCCGTGCCGGGACCGAGCGGATCCCGGGCGATCTGGCCGGAAAGCGCGAGCCGGTCGCGCCCCCCGCGCAGTTCACCGTTGCGGATCACGGCGCCGTCGGCGGTCCACTCGACTTCACCGGTTGCTGCAAAGTCGACGCCGGGCAGGCCCCTGGCCCCGGTGAGTCCGCCGACGCGCGAAAGGCTGGGACCGGACGCGGCAAACGTCAGGCGGGTTCCGTAGTAGTCGGGACTGGCGCCGAGCGGACCCGATACCCTCGCCTTTCCGAGAGTCGTGGTTGCCTGCACATCGATGATCTCGGCAGCGCCGCTTTCCGGGCCGCTGGTCTTGATCGCGCCGGAGATGTCGAAGGCGCCAGCCACGGCTGCCGGCAGCCTGAGCAGGTCGCGATAACGGGCAAGGTCAGAACCCGCGACGTTGAACCGCAGGTCGTTGCCGGCCAATGCGGTGAAATGATCGATGGTGCCGCTGACCTCCGCACGACTGTCCGCGATCGTGAGAGTCGCTTCGCTGATTTCGACCGCGTCACCGGCCCGTTCGATGTCTGCTGTCAGCCGGAAAGGCTCCGCGGGCAACCGGTCGACGCCGGCCAGGCCACCGGCAAAGCTCAAGTCCGGGCCGGCGACCTCCAGTTGCGCGCGGAGCTTGCGCATCTCCATCGGGTCGGCCAGCTCGCCCCGGGCCTTGACGGTGAACTGGCCGATTTCCCCCGTCAGTTCCCCCTCGATGCCCGCACCATCGGCCGCCGGCCGGACGATGCCGTCGAGCACCAGCGGCCCGGAACCGAGATTGCGCACGCCGAACCGCGTGCTGAGGTAGTCGGCGCCCGGCCCCCGGATCTTGAGGTTCAGTTCGGTGTTCACTGGTCTCGCGATATCGTCCACCCGGAGGTGCGCGGTCACCGCAAGCTCGCCAAGCCGGCCATCGATGCCAAGACTGAAGTCGCGCCCCGCGACCAGTTGCGCGAACGGCCCTGCCGTCGCATCGAGGCTTAAGACCTCGTCGTTGGCGGCGCCCCGACCCGCCAGCTCGAGCATGCCGCCGGCACCGCGCCGCTGCTCCAGGCTGT
>CAZPNN010000255.1:0-1598 GCA_964587605.1 uncultured Chromatiaceae bacterium | reverse complement strand
TGGGCGTGAAGTACGTGCCGCCGATGCCGCCGAGGCTCGAAACCGTGAAGGTGCCACCCTGCATTTCGGCCGCCGTGACCTTGCCGGCCCGCGCCTTCTCGGAAAGAGTGCCGAGCTCCTTCGCGATCGTGTACAGGTCCTTCTGGTCGGCGTCCCGAATCACCGGAACGACCAGCCCCTGGGGCGTGTCCGCGGCAAAGCCGATGTGCCAGTACTGCTTGGTCACGAGTCCGGTGCCGTCCTCGGTGAGCGAGCTGTTGAAGTCCGGGAATTCCTTCAGCGCGAGTACCGAAGCACGAATGAAGAAGGCCAGCGGCGTGAGCTTCGCCCCGGCCATCTCGGCCTCAGCCTTCAGCGCCTTGCGCTTCGCTTCCAGCGCGGTGATGTCGGCTTCATCCTGTTGAGTGACGTGGGGAATGTTGAGCCAAGCGGCCTGGAGCCGCGGGCCGGAAATCTTGCGCACCCGCGATAGCGGCTTGACCTCGATCGGCCCGAACTTCGCGAAATCGACCACCGGAACTTTCGGCAGCGACGGCCCGGTGCTGATCGCGCCAGTCATCACCGCCTTTACGAAGGCTTTCACGTCCTCGAGGACCACCCGGCTCTTCTGGCCGGAGCCCTGCACGCGGCCCAGGTCGACACCGAGCTCGCGGGCAAACTTGCGCACTGACGGACTGGCGTGCGCCCTGGCAAAGGTGCTTTCATCGATCGGCGGGCGTGTCGGGCTGAAGGAGGCAGCGGCCGGCAATCTCGCCTGCGGCGCGGCGGCGCTTCGGGCGGGAATGGCGGCCGGAGTGGCGGCCGGAGTGGCTTTAGCCGCGGCCGGCGCGGAGGTCGCGCCTGAAGGCGCTCCTACAACAGGTGCAGTGGCGGCAGAGGTGTCGGCCTCCAGAATCAGGATCAGGTCGCCGGTCGAAACCCGCCCGCCCTGGGCCACCTTCAGCGAAAGAACGGTCCCGGCAGCCGGCGACGGCACTTCCATCGCCGCCTTGTCGGTTTCGAGTGTCATCAGCGGCTGTTCCAGGCGCACGGTGTCTCCCACCTTCACCAGCAGCTCGACGATCTCGACATCCTTGAACTCGCCAAGGTCAGGGATCGTTACTTCACGTCGGGCCATGAACGACTCTCACTAACTGTGACGGGCCTAAACTGTGACGGGCCTAAACCGTGACCGGCCTAAACGGTGACCGGGTTGGGCTTCGAGGGGTCAATGCCGAGCTTGACGATGGCCTCGGCCACGGCCTTCGGATCGATGGACCCCTCGTCGGCCAGCGCCTTCAGCGCGGCCAGGACGATATACCGGCTGTCCACCTCGAAGAACTCCCGGAGTGCGGCGCGGGAATCACTGCGGCCGTAGCCGTCCGTGCCCAATACGGCATAGCGACCCGGCACCCACTGGCGGATCTGGTCGGCAACGATACGCATGTAGTCAGTGGCGGCGATGAAGGGGCCGCTGACCGCGGCAAGGGTCTGGTTGAGGTAGGACTTGCGCGGCGCCTGATCCGGGTGCAGCAGATTCCAGCGATCGCAATCGATGCCATCGCGGCGCAGTTCGCTGAAGCTGGTGACACTCCAGACGTCGGCCGGCACCTGCCAGT
>CAZPNN010000254.1:0-2004 GCA_964587605.1 uncultured Chromatiaceae bacterium | reverse complement strand
CGGTCTCACTCTGTATCCAAGATCGACAGTTCCATCCTGGGAAATCATCCGGTCCCACTACGGAAAATCCTGCAACGCGATTACAAACAATCGCTTACATCTCTCACTGTCACTGTAAACCGATCCGACAGGCGATCGAAGCTGATCTGGTCCTTCAATCTGTCCATCGCCTGGCACAAGCCTTCGGACTCATTGGGCATTGGTGTCGCGCTTCTCCTGCGGTCAAGGATTTTCTGGACAGTGGATTGATGGTAAGCGCTCTATTTACCACATCCTTCCGTCCTGAACCGAATAGCGGCACGCTGCTGACCCGGTAGTTCAGGAGGTAGCGTGATGGCGGAGAAGCTGACGGAGAAGCAGCAGTGGGCGCTTGAGCATCGCGAGGGCTCGCGGCGCGAAGGACTGACGCTGAGCGCGTACGCGGGCGTGCACGGCCTGTCGGTGCGCGAGATCTACGACGCACTGGCCGCGTTACGCCGCAAGGGCGTGTTGCCACGACCGGTGCCGGGCGCGAAGTCTGGTTTTGTGACGGTACGGGTGAGGCCGGGATCGACAGGGTCGCCGACGGCGACCAGCGTCCCGGTCTGTCGGGTACTGCTCGGCGGCGCGGGCGTGCTCGAGTGCGGCGAGTGGCCCCCGGTGGCCTGGTTGGCAACCCTGCTGGCGGGGCGGGCGGATGCTGCGCCCTGATCGGAGCATCGAGCGGGTCTACCTGCACCGCGCGCCGATTGATATGAGGAAGCAGATCGACGGCCTGTCGCTGCTGGCCCGGGACGTGATGCAGCTCGACCCGCTGGCGGGCGCGTTGTTCGCCTTCATCAATGCCCGGCGCAACAAGCTCAAGCTCCTGCTCTGGGAGCGCAACGGCTTCATCGTCTGGTACAAGCGCCTCGAGCGCCATCGCTTTCACTGGCCGCGGCACGCCGACGAAGCGGTGCTCACGCTCAGCGTCGAGCAACTGAACTGGCTGCTCGACGGTTACGACGTGTGGCGCATGCAGGCCCACGACGAGTTGCATTATTCGGTGTTGAGCTGAGATCACTGCGCAACAATACGCTATAATTTGCGGGTGATTTCCACCGCGCCCGCACCGCTGCGAACCCCCGATGCCGAGACGCTGGCGGCGCGGATTGCGGCGCTCGAAGCGCACCGTCAGGTCCGCGAAGCGCGCATCGGGCTGCTCGAAGAAGAGAACCGCTGGCTCAAGGCCCAGCTCTTCGGCCGCTCCTCCGAGAAGAGCACCGCTGACGACGTGAGCCCCGATCAGGCCCGGCTGTTCAACGAAGTGGAGGCCTTGGCCACCGAGACCGCCCCACCGAGCGTCACCATTCCCACCCACGAGCGCCGCCCGCGCGGACGCAAGAAGCTCAGCGCCGAGCTGCCGCGCATTGATGTGGTGCACGACCTGCCCGACAGCGAGAAGGTCTGCGCCACCGACGGCACGGCACTGGTGCGCATCGGCGAGGAGACCGCCGAACAGCTCGACTACCAGCCCGCCACCCTGCGCGTGCTCCGCCACATCCGGCCCAAGTACGCCTGCCCGTGCTGCCGCCAGGGTGTGAAGATCGCCCCCGTGCCGCTGCAGCTCCTGCCCCGCAGTCTGGCAACCCCATCGCTGCTGGCGCAGATCGCCACCGCCAAGTTTGTCGATGGTTTGCCGCTGTACCGCCAGGAGGCACAGTTTCACCGCCTCGGCGTGCCACTCGGGCGCGCCACCATGGCCGGCTGGATGATCCAGCTCGGTGGTACCCACGTCGTGCCGATCATCAACCTGTTGAACGAGTGCCTGCTGGAAGCCCCGCTGATCCACTGCGACGAGACCGGACTGCAGGTGCTCAAGAGCGACAAAGCCCCGACCGCCGAGCACTGGATGTGGGTCAGAGCCGCCGGCCCGCACGGCCGGCGGGTCATTCTTTTCGACCACGACCCGTCCCGCGGCGGCGCCGTGCCGCTACGCCTGCTGCAGGGCTACCGGGGCATCCTGCTCACCGACGGCTATGAAGC
>CAZPNN010000253.1:0-3260 GCA_964587605.1 uncultured Chromatiaceae bacterium | reverse complement strand
AAGCTGCGTGGCGTTGGCGGCCTCACGCAGGAGGTCGAGCTCATTGAGGATGGTTTTCTCGTACTCGGCGACCACTTCAACCGGCCGCAGGCGGCGCGCCTCTGGCCACCAGCGAAAGGCGAGTCGCGCCAGGGTGTACATGACCTCGAGATCCTGCAGGATGAGTTCCTGCACCCGCGGCCGAAGCACCTTCACCACCACGTCCTCACCCGAATGCAGACGGGCTGCGTGCACCTGGGCTATGGAGGCCGCGGCAAGTGCATCGCGGTCAAAGCTCGCGAAGAGACTTTCGGCAGGCTGGCCGAAGCTGCGCTCCACCTCGGCCAGGGCTTGCTCCCCGGGGAAGGGCGGCACCTCGTCCTGAAGTTTGGTCAGCTCCTGCCCGATGTCCGGCGGCAGCAGGTCCTGGCGGGTGGAAACGGACTGGCCAAATTTCACGAAGATCGGGCCCAGATCCTCCAGCGCCTGCCGGATGCGCGTTCCGCGGGAGGCCTCGTGCCGGCGCGGCACCCAGGTGGCAGGCGACAGGCGGAACAGCAACCGCGCCGGACGGAGGAGCCGGGACTCGTTCAGAAGCTCATCGACGCCGTGCCGGACCAGGATCCGCTGGATCGAGAGCAGCCGGACGAAAAGCTGGACGCGATTCAAGAAGCCCTGTCTTTCAGGCGCTCGCGAAGCAGGGCAAGCCGAGCTTCCGCCCGCTCCACGTCATTCGCTAACTGGTCGACGTCGCGACAGAACTCGGCGGCCTCCACCTGCGTCGGCAGGGTGCGCCGCTCTTCCGTCAGATATTCGCCGAGGCTCCGCGACACGGACAGGACGGTGCGTTCGCTTAAGTCCCTGAATTCCCGGGCCATGTTGCCGAGTTGATGGGCGAGCGGGTCGCCCACGAGCTTCGACAGTTCTTCTTCCAGGTCCGGGCGCGCCATGTGCAGCAGGTCGCGGAACTGGTTCGCCACGTCGGTGTCGCCGCTGATATTTACGTCACCTGCGCGGATCAGCGCCTGCGGGTCGCCGCTTAACAGCCGGAGCATGGCGAGTGGCGAACCGGCCAGGGTTGCTGTTGCGGGCAATTCCCCCGGCGCGGTCGCACGCAGCGTGCCATCGCTGGCGGTGAGCCGCAGGGCCAGCGGGGTGCCGTCCAGCCGGACATCCAGCGCCTTGCCATCCAGGGCGGCGGCCATCGCCTGCGCTGTCGAGGACAGGCCGATGCCGCGATTTATCAGCAACTCGATGGGGCGGAAGGTGGCGGAGGAAAGGAAATCCATGGAAACTCTCAGTACCGGTAGCCGACGTGCAGCGCCACGATACCGCCGCTCAGGTTGTGGTAGCGGACATCCTCCAGGCCTGCCGCCGCCATGAGTTCGCGGAGCGCCTCCTGATCCGGGTGCATGCGGATCGATTCGGCGAGGTAGCGGTAACTGGCAGCGTCGCGGGCCACGACCTCGCCGAGCCACGGCAGGATCCGGAAGGAGTAGAGGTCATACAGCGGCTCGATAAACTTCATCGCCGGTTGCGAGAATTCGAGCACGAGCAACCGCCCCCCCGGGCGCAGCACGCGCGCCATCTCCTGCAGGGCCGCTGGCTTGTTGGTGCAATTCCGCAGGCCGAAGCCGATCGTGACGCAGTGGAAGCTGTCGTTCGCAAACGGGAGGCGCTCGGCGTTCGCCTGCAGCGTCCTGACATTGGCGAACAGCCCCGCATCGACCAGCCGGCGCCGCCCGGCCTCCAGCATTTCCCGATTGATGTCCGTGTGACACACGAGTCCCGAGGGCCCCACCTGCCGGGCCATGCCGGCCGAGAGATCGCCCGTGCCGCCGGCGACATCCAGCGCGGCATCCCCGGGACGCAGACCGGTGCGGCCCAGCGCAAAGCGCTTCCACAGCCGGTGCAGGCCACCCGACATCAGGTCGTTCATCAGGTCGTAATTCGGGGCAACCGAATCGAACACGGCGCGCACCCGGTCCGCCTTGTCGGCGGCCGGCACCGTCTCGAAACCGAAATGGGTCTGTTCCATGGGCTGATTATTTTAGCTGACGCACCCGCTCGAACAGGCACACTGCAGCGGCGGCGGCGATATTCAGCGATTCGGTCTTTCCCGGCATCGGAATCGCGACCACGCAGCTGACCGCATCCAGCAGTGCCCGGGACAGGCCTGCGCCCTCGTTGCCGAAAATCAGGCCGATGTGGCCCGTCAGATCGACGTCGAACACGGACTGGCGGGCCTTAAGGTGGGTCGCAATCAGCTGGCCCTTAAAGGTGGCGGCGAATCCGGCCAGGTCTGTCCCGGCGAAGCACTCCAGGTGGAAATGCGCTCCCATCCCTGCCCGCAGGACCTTTGGCGACCAGAGGTCGGCGCATTGCACCGACAGGTACACCTGCCGGATACCCGCGGCCGCGGTCGAGCGCAGGATGGACCCCAGGTTGCCGGGGTCCTGCACATCCTCGAGAAGGACGCAGGCTTCGGGCTCCGCGGGGGGTGGCCGACGTTCGGGGATCGGGATAATGGCGAGAATGCCGGTGGGCGTTTCCACCGGGGACAGTCGACGAAATAGCGCGTCGCTGAATTCCAGGCACGGGACCGACGGACAGGCGGCGAGCAGTTCAGCAACGTCCGACCGGTGGCGGCCGCTGTCGCTGACCACGAGTTGCTGCGGTTCGCCGATCCGCTGCCGGTAGGTGTCGATCAGATGGAGGCCGTCGATAAGCGTGAGTCCGGCCTGCCGGCGGTCGCGGGCCGAGCCGGCGAGGCCGACCAGTTCCCGGAAGCGGGCGTTGTCACTGGACGTGATAAGGGTCATGGCGGCTTTGTTAAGTGTCGTGTGAAGGCACTGTACCTCAGGCAACACGTCGGCAATCCGCCCAGTGGCCGACCGCTTGCCTTACAATTAACTGCTATTTGTCGACAAAAACTCCAGCAAAGCATTCACATGGATTTTTCCCCTCGTCGCGGCGCCGGTTTCCACCGGACCCGGAAATCAATTGCGCTGCTGGCCTGCGGGCTGACGACTGGCCTGCTGGCGGCCTGCGGTGCGCCCGACGGTTCGGCAACGCCCGAAGCGACGCCGAGCCTGGTCGTTACGACCGTCAGTCCCGTGACCCAGGCGATGGAGCAAACGCTCGCGGCATCCGGCTCCATCGCCGCCTGGCAGGAAATGTCGCTGGGCGTCGAACTCAGTGGGATTCGCGTGGCCGAAGTGCTGGTCGACGTTGGCGACACGGTGCGCGCCGGACAACCCTTGCTCCGGCTCGATGCGCGG
>CAZPNN010000252.1:0-6649 GCA_964587605.1 uncultured Chromatiaceae bacterium | reverse complement strand
GGGTTATTTTCGGCGTACTGGGAATCATGGGCCTGGCCGTGCCCCTGGCGCTGGGTCCCGTCTACCGGACCTGGATGAAATTTGGCCTCCTCATGAGCAGGATCATGACGCCCCTTATAATGGGCATCGTCTTCTTCCTGACTGTTACGCCCATGGCGCTCCTGATGCGCCTGCTGGGCAAGGATTACATGGCCCGACGACTCGACCGCAATGCCGAGAGCTACCGAATCCCGAGTGAGGCCACGCCGCCAAAACGCCTCGAAAAGCCCTTCTAGGAGAGCCTTTAGCCCATGCTTGACCTCATCAAAGACCTCTTTGACTTCATGCGCGAGCGCAAGAAGTTCTGGCTCGCACCCATCATCATCGTGATGTTGCTGCTGGGTGCACTGATCGTGCTCAGCCAGGGGTCGGCTGTCGCGCCGTTCATCTACACGCTGTTCTAGCATGACAAAGAAGGCACTCATCACCGGTGTCACCGGACAGGACGGCGCGTACCTGGCAGAATCGCTACTGAAGAAGGGCTATGAAGTCCACGGCCTCAAGCGCCGCTCGTCCTCGTTCAATACCGACCGTATCGATCACCTCTACCAGGATCCGCACGTCGACCATCGCCAGTTCATCCTTCACTACGGCGATCTGACCGATGCCACCAATCTCATCAGTGTGGTCCAGAACGTGCAGCCGGACGAGATCTATAACCTGGCCGCGCAAAGCCACGTTGCCGTCTCCTTCGAGACCCCGGAATACACGGCCAACGCCGACGGGCTGGGTACGCTGCGCATTCTCGAAGCCATCCGGATACTTGGCCTGCGGGAGAAAACCCGCTTCTACCAGGCGTCGACGTCGGAACTCTACGGCCTCGTGCAGGAGACACCGCAGCGCGAAACCACGCCCTTCTACCCGCGCTCTCCCTACGGCGTGGCCAAGCTGTACGCGTACTGGATTACGGTCAACTACCGCGAGGCCTATGGACTTTTTGCCTGCAACGGCATTCTGTTCAATAACGAGTCCCCGATCCGGGGTGAAACCTTCGTCACGCGCAAGATTACCCGCGCGTTGGCCCGCATCCGGGTCGGGCTGCAATCCACGCTGCACCTTGGAAATCTGGACGCCCTGCGCGACTGGGGGCATGCCCGGGACTACGTGGAAGCCCAGTGGCTCATGCTGCAGCAGGCGGAACCCGAGGATTTCGTCATCGCGACCGGCCAGCAACAGTCCGTGCGTCACTTCGTTGATTGTGCGGCGGGCGAACTCGGGATAACGATTGCCTGGGAGGGCAGCGGCGTCGAGGAACTGGGCCGGGTGGCGAGCATTGAGGACCAGAAAACTGGCCCGAAGACTGGCGACGTCATCGTGCGCATCGATCCGCGATATTTTCGCCCGACGGAGGTCGAGACCCTGCTAGGCGACCCGACCAAGGCCCGCCAGAAGCTTGGCTGGACGGCCGCGACCCGCTTCGAGGACCTCGTCTCTGAAATGGTGAGCGCCGACCTCAGTATCGCAAGGCGGGACGCCCTGGTGGCCCGGGAGGGCTACCGCGTATTCAGCCACCATGAGTGAGAGCCCGGCGCTGGATGAACTTAAGACGGCCCGTATCTTCGTGGCCGGCCATCGCGGCATGGTCGGGTCGGCCATTGTTCGCAAGCTTGAGTCAGCAGGCTGCACCACACTGCTACTGCCCGGTCGCCAGCAACTCGACCTGGCCGAACACGCTCAGGTGCACAAATTCTTCACCGACGAAAAGCCGGAGTATGTCTTCATGGCCGCCGCACGAGTGGGCGGCATTCTGGCGAACAAGACCTGGCCGGCGGAGTTCATCTACACCAACCTCGCCATCGCCGCGAATGTCATCCAGTGCGCCCACGCTGCCGGTACCGCGCGGCTCCTGTTCCTCGGCAGCTCCTGCATCTACCCGAGGCTAGCGCCCCAGCCGATGCCCGAAGACTGCCTGTTGACCGGCGCTCTTGAGGCCACGAACGAGCCTTATGCGATCGCCAAGATCGCCGGCATCAAGCTCTGTGAATCCTTCAACAGGCAGTACGGCACGGATTTTCGCAGCGTGATGCCCACCAACCTCTACGGACCGCACGACAACTTTGACCTGGCCACGAGCCACGTCCTGCCAGCCATGCTCCGCAAGTTCCACGAGGCCAAAGTGGCTGGCGCGAACAGCGTTGAGATCTGGGGCTCCGGGACACCGCGCCGGGAGTTTCTGCACGTGGATGACCTGGCAGATGCCTGTCTCTTCGTGATGTCGCTGCCAAAGGACCGCTACGCGTCGGTAACCCAACCGATGCTGTCCCACCTCAACGTCGGCACGGGCACCGACATCACCATCCGCGAACTGGCCACGCTCGTGCGCGACACCGTCGGCTTCCGGGGCGAAATCCGCTTTAACCCGGAGTACCCGGACGGAACTCCGCGGAAGCTTCTCGACGTATCGCGTCTGGCAGCACTGGGCTGGCGGGCGAAAACGCCACTTCAGCAGGGCGTTTCGTCCACCTACGCCTGGTACCGCGCCTCACTTCCCGTGTAGGAGCGCCTTCAGGCGCGACCCCAAACTCACCCTCCGGCAGCGGGCACACGCCGGAAACCTTTTCCGGCGCTCACCGTGTACTCACGGTAGCGGAAAAGGTTTCCGGCGGGGGACTGCGGGCTACGGAGTGAGTTGTCGCGCCTGAAGGCGCTCCTACACAGCGGTCAGGGATTGCCAAACATCTTCGTGCGGAATACCTGGTAGGTGAATCGCGGCAACACGATCTGCCGGATAGCGCGCCTCGGGTCCGTGATCAGCCGGTAGAACCACTCAAGGTTTGCCCGACGAAACAATACTGGCGCGCGACGCACTCGGCCAGAGATGACATCGAAGGTGCCGCCAACACCCTGGCAGACCCGGACATGCCGCAGCTGAGGCAGGTACTGCAATATCCATAGCTCCTGCCTGGGGCTGCCAAGCCCCACAAACAGAACGTTAGCGCCGGAGACATTTATCGCGTCGACGACGAGTGACATGCCCGACTCTTCCACGTAACCGTGGTGATACCCGGCGATAACGAGTCCGGGGTACCGAGTCGTTAATATCACGACGGCCTTCTCAATAACTTCCCGGCTTGCGCCAAAAAGAAAGACCTTGTAACCGCGGTGAGCGGCGCGCGCGCAGATGGCGGGCATCAAATCGGCACCCGGAACCCGCTCTATTCGCTGACGCTTCAGAAGGCGCACCGCATAGACCACACCGATTCCATCGGGGATCAGAAGGCCCGCGTTCCACAGAAGCTCCCGCAGGACAGGATCAGACTGGGCCTTGATCACTTTCTCCGGATTGATGGCGAGCACGGCCTGAGCCCGGCTGCCGGAGATCATTTCGTCAATGGCAGCGAGGGCGCCATCCATGTCGACACAATCGACCGGGGCGCCAAGGACTTCCACGCGTTCAGGAATTGCCATCGTTTCGGGTCAGCTCCACGAACCAGTCAAGCGATTTGCCAAGTCTCTTACAGGAACTCTTCGCTCCAATAATACAGACAGAGGAGCAGGAAAATGTGCCTCTCCCGGTTGAAACCGCGCTCATGTTGCTGAATGGTCATGTCTACCGCCGTGAGATCGCAGATTGAGGCGAACCGGGACCCCCGATTCAGCAGGATATCCCGCAGTGCGCCGCCCTCCCGAAACCACTTCCGCGTCGGCGACAGGAAGCCCTTCTTCTGGCGCTGGATAATGGCCTGGGTCAGGGCGCCGCTGGCATAATCCCTGTGAATTATCTTTTTCCTTCTGAGGGTTACACGATATTCATAAGGAAGGGATTCAATAAACTTGACCAGCTCGAGGTCAAGAATGGGGACGCGGCACTCGAGCGAGTGCCGCATGGTGATCTTGTCCGTGTAGAGCAACAGGTCGTCTGCGAGGCCAAACCTCAAATCGAGCGACATAATTCGCTCGATGCCGGACGGTAGCGACGCGCACCCGAGAGTGTCGTAGAGATCGCCAATGCGCTCGCGGGCATGGCCGTGCCCAGGGCCAATCAGGGCGGCGATTTCCTGATTGCCGAACACCCGGTAGGCCCCGAGGAAGCGCTCGACGTCGTCGGTGCCACCGATTGCAGAAAGCCCCCTCGTCAGCCGCTCGTTGCGCACGCCAAGCCACCCGGCCACCGACCCGGCAGCGCGCGCCAGGGCTGGCGGAATGAACTGCCGGTAGAGCTCGCTCTGGTAGCGCGTGTACCCTCCCAGCAACTCGTCGGCACCCTGGCCCGAGAGGACGACCTTGACCTGCTGGCTCGCCAGGCGGGCCAGGTAATACATCGGCACAATCGAGGTTGTCGCCAGTGGCTCTTCCACGATCCGGACGCAGGTGCGCAGCGTCTCCAGGAAATCAGTAAACCCCATGCGCGCGACGTGATGCTCCATGCCGAGCAGGTCTGCGGTCTCCCGCGCATCAGCGATTTCATCGATATCACCGGCGTCGGTATCCGTAAATCCGATCGTGAATGCCTTGAGTGGCCGGGAAGACCGCTTCTGTGCAGCGGCGGCCACCAGGGCCGAATCAATTCCACCGCTCAACAGGACACCAACCTCCACATCGGACATCAGCTGTCGCTCAACGGCCTGCTCAAACAGCTCGCCGTAACGCTTCCGCGCCTCAGCATAAGGAAGGACGTCCGGAGGAGTGTTCCGGACTGGCGTGACGTAGGCGTACTCGCGTGCGACAACGGGGCCATCACCGAGTGATACCTCAAGAACGTGGCCCGGCCGCAGCTTTTTAACGCCCTTGAACAGGGTATCGGGCGATGGTGAAAAGCGCAGCGTCAGCAGCGTGGCGAGGCTCTCCCGATCGACTTCCCTCGGCACGATGTCGAGCAAGGGTCGGAGCTCGGAAGCGAAGGCGAGGCGGTTTGGGGCCAGCACGTAGTAGAGCGGCTTGACGCCGAACGGGTCCCTCACCAGATAGAGCTTGCGTTCGGCCAGGTTGAGCCAGGCGAACGCAAAGATTCCATTCAGCTCATTGAGTACCCGGGTGCCCCGGCGCGCCAGGCCTTCCAGCAGCGTTTCAGTGTCGGAGTGCCCCCTGAACCCGACATCAGGAAGGGTTAGCCGGAGCTGTTCGTGATTGTAGATCTCGCCGTTGTAGACGAGCCAGTGGCGCTGATCCGACGAGACCATCGGCTGCCGCCCGTTTTCGGACAGGTCGACGATTGCGAGCCGGCGGTGACCAAAAGACACCTGATGGCCGCCGACGGGCAACGCGACGGAGCCCTCGCCGTCCGGGCCGCGGTGCGCAAGCAAATCGAGTGCTGCGGTCTGCAGCGGAACATTAACCGTACCAAGGATGCCGCACATCGGGGTCAGACCCAGTCAGCCAGCGGGCCGCTCATAGTTGTGACAACGCGTACAGGTAAGGCATGACCGCCCAGCGCAGGTGGTTCCGGTTGCGGCGGATCCCCAAAAAGTCGATCTGGCTGAAAATAGCCTCGCCGCGAACAAAGTGCTTTTCAATGACAGGCGGCAGCGACTCAATGAGGACGGAATCACCGAGCAGTATCGCCAGGTTCAGCATCTCCGCATTGTCGTAGAGATCATACCGGACCAGGGACGGCTTGTTGGCGACTGAAAAGCGCTTGAAAAGCCCGCTCTCCTTCACCCGGAAATTCTCCTGCAAATAAGCGTAGCCGCGGGCGATGACCGCCTCGACCCCCGGAAGATCCACGCTCCGGCGCGTCTTTTCCAGGTTCTTCAGCACAATACAGGAGTGGAAACAGTCAACGAAAGACTCACCCTCGGATGCATACAGCCACGACCCATCGCTCCGCTGCGAAGCCTTGACGTAGCTATACAATTTGTTAATGCGGCCCCTGGCTTGCTGCTCATCCCCCGCCGTGAGATAGGGAAGCAGCAGGCTCAGCGAATACATCACGTAGCTCACGGCATTCACGACGCGCCTGTCGCGCAGCGCTGCGTAGGACGTCACCAGGTAGTCGTCGGTCTCCTCCATGACCTCAAGGTCGCGACTGAAAAACTCGTATATCCCGCGAATGACCGGCACCACGGAGTCATCCCCGGCAAGCCTGTGAAAGCGGACGAACGCCTCCAGCGGATAGGGAGTCATGGTCGACAGGGGCAGGTCAGCCGCGTAAACCAGCCCCGCGCTGATCGGCTGACGAAAACCGATGCCCCAGCAGGGGCCACTGTAGCCGGGGCTGATATTTTCGCAGAGCCAGTTGAGGTGACGACGAGCCGCGGCCATCAGGCGTGGGTAGGCCTCGCGCTCGTGCAGGTTCATCAGCGCCAGGGCGGCCAGGGCGCGAACGACGGGGTACTCCTGCCTCCGGTAGCCCCAGCGCAGGCCGTTATTGACAACCGTATCGAACAGCGTCAATACGGCGGCCGGCAACAGGCCGACGCGGCGATGCCGGTTGAACAGATCCTTGACGAGGAAACCGGGCTTCGTCTTCCAGATGTCGTAGGGATCGTCGGTGGTCAGATCATCGCGCGCGCAGATGCGCTCAATGAGCTTTCGCCTGTCTTCCAACCTGGGCATATATTTCCAGAAGCCTTGCGGCGACGACCGAAGCGGCGAACCGCCCGCGCGCGTATTCGCGATTGTACCGGCCCATCGACGCGCGCAGCGCCGGATCGGCTACCAGGCGGGCCAG
>CAZPNN010000251.1:0-2735 GCA_964587605.1 uncultured Chromatiaceae bacterium | reverse complement strand
ACCAGCGCAGCGACAGCCCCGATCTCCTCGTCAACTTCAACGTGCAGACCAAGGACAAGATCCAGACCACCACCACCCCGTCGGGTCCGCGCTATGGTGGCTATTACGGCTACCGGGCGGGCTATTACGGCGTGTGGGGTGGCTACGACACCCAGGTGACGCAGTACACCGAGGGCACACTGACGATTGACATCGTCGATGCGGCCCGCAAGCAGCTCGCCTGGGAAGCCACCGCCGTCGGCCGCGTGCGGGACAAGGATCGCAAGAACCTGCAACCGGTGATCGACGACGTCGTTTCACAGTTCTTTGCGCAGTACCCCTACAGGGTGACAGCGCCAGCACCCTGACCGGCGGCCCTCACGCGCGGTAAACCAGGTCCGTGACGCCATAGAATGGCCTGATGGCAGACCCCGTCGATCTCGCAACCCTGCGCCGCGACTACCAGAGCCGGCCGCTCCACCGGGGCGACCTGGCCGCCGACCCCGTGGTCCAGTTCCAGCAGTGGTTCACCGAGGCGCTGGACGCCGGCGCGCTGGATCCGAATGCCATGAGCATCGCGACGGTGGGTATGGACGGCCAGCCCTCACTGCGCACCGTGCTGCTCAAGTACTTCGATGCCACCGGCTTCGTCTTCTATACGAACCTCAACAGCCGCAAGGCCCAGGAGATCAAGGCCAATCCAAAAGTGGCACTGCTCCTCTACTGGGCCGAGATCGGCCGGCAGGTGCGCATCACCGGCACGGCCACCCGGACGTCGGCCATCGAAAACCTCCGCTATTTCCTCACCCGCCCGCGCGACAGCCAGATTGGCGCGTGGGTCTCCGAGCAAAGCCGGGTGATCGAAGGACGCAGCCTGCTCGAAGCCAGGTTTGCCGAACTCAAGGGAAAATTCACTGCCGGGGAAGTCCCCCTGCCCGCGTTCTGGGGCGGCTTCCGCGTGTCGGCCGAAACGGTGGAGTTCTGGCAGGCGCGGGACAACCGGCTGCACGACCGGTTCCTTTACAGTCGGTCCGGCTCCGACTGGACCATTGCCCGGCTTGCGCCCTGAAGGAGTCTTAAGGATGCCATCATTCCCGCTCATCGCACGCGTCGCAGCCGCCGCCGTCCTCGCCACCGCGACCGGCTGCGCGTCGCAACCTGCCGCGGCGCCGACTGAAGCCCCGCCGCTGGCCGAGTTCTGCCTGGAGGCCCAGCAGGTCATCGTGCACACGGATATCCAGCCGACCCTGATCGTTCACGCGGACTTCGACGCCTTTGTGAAATCCAAGGCCCTGATCGAGCCGCTCACGATCCAGCAGTACATCTGGTACGAGAACGACGACGCCACTAGGCCCGTGATGGTGTCCTGCAAGATGAAGAGTGCCGACCACCTCAACGAGGCCCTCGGCAAGGGCACGTCGGCCGGCGATGGCCAGTGCCAGGACATGAACAGGCTGACCTTCGAACGCGTGCGGGCCACGGTGGGCGCGAGCGCGACGGAACCCGTGATCTTCGACGGCGCCGAGGTGGTACAGAACACGGCAAATCCGGGCATGACCGGCCCGGACTGGCTGAAGCCCTATGCAATGACCTGGCGCGATGAGGAGGGTGTTCTGCATCTGCGCAGCAAGGGTTTCCGGGTGGACTGGACGGACCCGCAGTTTGCCGCGATGCCGGGCCGGTTTCGCGGCGTGCAGTACTGCCACCTGATCGCGCCGGAATACCTCGCGCGCCTGGTGACCGGCAAGGCCAGCCCTGGCCTGGTGGTCGGCCGCGAGATCACGGATCTGTCGCGGGCACCGCCAGCGTCTGCCCCAGCGTCTGCCCTGGGGCACCGGGACTCCCAATAGAGGGCGCCGCGCGGGTGCAGAAGTTACATGTTCTGATTGCCGGGGGCGGCATCGGTGGGCTGACCACTGCCCTGGCCCTTCAGCAGGCTGGCATCCGCGTTTCCATTTACGAGCAGGCGCCCGTTCTTGCGGAAGTTGGTGCAGGACTGACGCTGGCTTCCAACGGTTCGCTGGTGCTGCAGCACCTGGGCCTTGGCCCCGTACTTGCGGACCTGGCGGTGGTACCCGGCCACGGTGCCGTGAAGCACTACCGGACCGGCAAGACGCTCGTCGACATTCCCCGTGGCAATACCCAAGTGGAGCGTTTCGGCGCGCCTTATTGCCAGATCCACCGGAACGATCTGCACCAGGCACTGGTCGCAGCCGTGCGCAGCGCTGACCCGGACTGCCTGCATCTCGGTTGCACCTTCGAGGACTTCGGCCAGGACGTGAACGGCGTTACCGCCCTTTTCAACAATGCCCGCACGGCACGCGGCGACCTGCTCGTTGGCTGCGACGGCATTCGCTCAACGGTCCGGGCACGGCTGTTCGGCGTTGAGGAGCCGCGCTTCACCGGTTACGTGGCATGGCGCGGACTCATCCCCATGGAGTGCATGACCGACGTCATGATTGTGCCGGACTCGGCCGTCTGGATTGGCCCAGGCCACTTCCTCACCCGCTACAAGATCCGGCGCGGTGAACTACTCAACTATATCGGCATCGCGCGCACCAACAGCTGGGTGGATGAAGGCTGGTCCGTGCGCTCGTCGGTTGAAGCCCTGCTGGCCGAATTCCGTGACTTCGAACCCGTCGCCCGGTCGATCCTGATGGCCACGCCGCCCAATCAGTGCTTCAAGTGGGGCCTGTTTGAACGGGATCCGCTGCCGACCTGGACGTCGGGCCGCGTGACGCTGCTCGGCGACGCCG
>CAZPNN010000250.1:0-15871 GCA_964587605.1 uncultured Chromatiaceae bacterium | reverse complement strand
TACGCCGACACCTCACCGCCAAACTTCGCCGCCATCACCTTGGTCAGCGCCGCCGTCAGCGTCGTCTTACCATGGTCCACGTGGCCGATCGTCCCCACGTTGACGTGCGGCTTCGTACGCTCAAATTTGGCTTTAGACATGCTTGGCTCCCCGAATAAGTAAAAGGCGGCTTAAGCCGCAACCCGGTATCACTCAGTCCTTCGCGATTACAGACTCCGCCACTTTCGGCGGCACTGCTGCGTAGTGTAAAAACTCCATCGAGTACGTCGCCCGGCCCTGTGTCATGGAACGTAGGGTGGTGGCATAGCCGAACATCTCGGCGAGCGGCACCTCGGCGCGGACGATCTTGCCGGCAGCGGATCCGTCCATGCCCTGCAGCACTCCGCGGCGGCGATTAAGGTCGCCGTTGACGTCGCCCATGAACTGATCGGGCGTCACCACCTCGACCTTCATAATGGGTTCAAGCAGCACGGGCCTGGCGTTGGCACAGCCTTCCTTGAAGGCCATGGAACCAGCAATCTTGAACGCCATTTCACTGGAGTCCACGTCATGATAGGAACCGTCGAAAATCGTGACTTTAATGTCGACGACGGGATACCCGGCCAAAACGCCGGTCTTGAGCTGCTCCCTAACGCCCTTGTCGACAGCGGGAATGTACTCGCGTGGCACGGCGCCACCGACGATGGCGTTTTCGAACTCGTACCCGGTACCGGCCGGCAGCGGCTCGATCCGCAGGCAAACATGGCCGTACTGGCCACGGCCGCCGGACTGGCGCACGAAGCGGCCCTCCTGCTCGACAGCCGTCCGAATCGTCTCCCGGTAAGCGACCTGAGGGCGGCCGACGTTGGCTTCGACTTTGAACTCTCGCTTCATGCGATCAACAACTATTTCCAGATGGAGCTCACCCATGCCCGAGATGACCGTCTGACCGGTCTCTTCATCGTTGTTGACGCGAAATGACGGATCTTCCTTGGCCAGCTTCTGGAGGGCCAATCCCATCTTTTCCTGGTCGGCCTGGGTCTTAGGCTCAAGCGCTACCGAGATGACGGGCTCCGGAAACTTCATGCTCTCCAGGGTAATGGCGTTCTTCTCGTCGACGAGCGTATCGCCGGTGGTCACGTCTTTTAAACCGACGGCAGCCGCTATGTCACCCGCGCGGACTTCCTTGATGTCCGCGCGCTCATTAGCATGCATCTGCAACAGGCGGCCGATGCGCTCCCGCTTGTCCTTGATCGGGTTGTACACCGTGTCACCCGAGTTCAGAACGCCGGAGTACACCCGAAAAAAGGTGAGATTTCCCACGAAGGGATCGGTGGCAATCTTGAAGGCAAGGGCCGCAAATGGCTCATGGTCACTGGCCATACGTTCCCCCGGCTGGCCATTCTCCAGAATACCAATCACCGACGGCTTGTCCGCAGGTGATGGCAAGTAGTCAATGACGGCATCCAGCACAGCCTGCACACCCTTATTCTTGAAGGCCGACCCACAGGTAACGAGAACAATTTCACCGCGAAGGGTGCGGGCACGCAGACCCTTCTTGATTTCGGCAACGCTGAGATCGCCACTCTCAAGATACCGGGAGAGTAATTCTTCACTTCCTTCGGCAGCCTCGGCGACCATCCGGTCACGAAATTCGCGTGCAGAAGCCAGGAGTTCATCGGGGGTTTCATGAAACTCGAACCGCATTCCCTGGGTAGCTTCGTCCCAGTGGATTGCCTGCATGCTGACGAGGTCTATGACACCCCGAAAGTCTTCTTCTGCACCGATCGGCAGCTGAATCGGCACCGGGTTTGCGCCGAGGCGCTCCCGCATCTGTCGCACGACACGGAAGTAGTCGGCTCCCACGCGATCCATCTTGTTGATGAAGGCGATGCGTGGCACACCGTACTTGTCCGCTTGCCGCCAGACAGTTTCGGACTGGGGCTCGACGCCGCCTACCGCGCAGAAGAGATTGACGCCCCCATCAAGGATACGGAGGGACCGCTCGACCTCGATTGTGAAATCCACGTGCCCGGGCGTATCGATGATGTTGATGCGATGCTCAGGGAATTGCTGGGACATTCCGGACCAGAAACAAGTCGTCGCGGCAGACGTGATCGTGATTCCGCGCTCCTGCTCCTGCTCCATCCAGTCCATGACAGCAGCACCGTCGTGCACCTCGCCGATCTGGTGCGAAACGCCCGTGTAGAACAGGACCCGCTCTGTAGTCGTGGTTTTGCCCGCATCGATGTGCGCTGAGATACCGATATTCCGGTAGTGCTCGATTGGCGTCGTACGCGGCACGGTACTTCTCTGACAATCAGACATTAATCAGGACTGATCATCAGGAAACTGGCACTACCAGCGGTAGTGCGAGAACGCGCGGTTGGCTTCAGCCATGCGGTGTGTGTCTTCGCGCTTCTTGACTGCAGCGCCACGATTATCGACAGCGTCAAGGATTTCGTGGGCCAGCCGATGGGCCATGGACTTCTCTGTGCGGCTTCGCGCAGCCTCGATAACCCAGCGCATGGCCAGTGTCTGGCGACGCATCGGGCGCACTTCAACGGGAACCTGATAGGTGGCGCCACCAACACGGCGTGACTTCACTTCAACCATCGGCTTGATATTCTCGAGCGCCCGTCCGAACAACTCGACAGCCTTGCCTTCGTCCTGACCGCTGCGCTCCGCAATGCGCTCGAGAGCACCGTAAATGATGCCTTCGGCGACAGACTTCTTGCCCGAGCGCATGATCATGTTGGTGAACTTGGCCAGCAGATCACTCTTGTGCTTCGGGTCGGGCAGGATGACGCGTTTCGGCGCCGAGGTACGTCTGGACATTCTTTAAACTCCGCCTTGAATCTTCGTGCTTAGCTCTTGGGGCGCTTGGCGCCGTACTTGGAACGGCCCTGCCGGCGATCAGACACGCCCGCACAGTCCAGGGTGCCTCTTATGGTGTGGTAGCGCACACCCGGCAGGTCCTTCACGCGGCCACCGCGAATCATGACGACCGAGTGCTCCTGGAGATTGTGGCCTTCACCGCCGATATAGCTGGTGACTTCGAACCCATTGGTCAGCCGGACGCGGGCAACCTTGCGAAGTGCCGAGTTCGGCTTCTTCGGGGTCGTCGTATATACGCGTGTACACACGCCGCGCTTCTGCGGGCTACCGGCCAGTGCCGGGACCTTGCTCTTGTAGGTCGGCGCGCTGCGCGGCTTGCGAACCAATTGATTTACTGTGGCCATAGGGATCTGCTGCTCACGTTGCTGTTCAAGTTGCTATATCGGGCTGCTGTAAAAATTACGTGCGGCAAAAAGTCAGCCAGTCTGCGCCCCAAAGCCAATCGGCAACATGTTTGCCGATTGGATGATGCTCGGATATCCGGGCTGACCGCTTGGGCGGACCTCATCAGCAGGGCCGCCGCTTTATTTGGTACCTGGGGTACCGCCGGCATGCCATTTACCGGTCGGTCACCCGACTGTGCGGGACCGATCAGTTTATTGGCCCCCTGGAAAGCCTGTCAAGCAAGGGAAGCCCAGCATCAGGCACGTGCGGCCACATCGGTGTGGCCACCACCGGATGCGGGCCACCGGGGACTTCACTCGGCCCCCTCGCCACTGGCTTCCTCATTGACCGTGGCGCCACCCTTGGCTTCAGCGGCCCCGTAATCAGTTGACCCGGCATCAGTCGACCCGGCATCGCTCGTCCCGGTATCAGATTCGGCCATCCTCGAGTCGTCCAGCCCCTGCAGCTCCATGCGCAGCTCCTGCTCCCGGGTGCGCCGTTGTTCGGCGTGGTGCCGATACCCGGTACCGGCGGGAATAAGCCGGCCGACGATGACGTTCTCCTTGAGGCCCCTCAGTTCGTCCCGAAGCCCCTTGACCGACGCCTCAGTCAGTACGCGGGTGGTCTCCTGGAATGACGCCGCAGAGATAAACGACTCCGTGGCCAGAGATGCCTTGGTGATACCCAGCAGCAGGGGCTCGACCCGCGCGATCTGCTTGTTCTGGGACCGGGCTATCTCGTTCAGATCCAGCAGGCGATTCCGCTCAAGCTGTTCGCCGGGCAACAAGCCCGTATCGCCTGGATCGACCGCTTCGACCTTGCGCAGCATCTGCCGGATGATCGTTTCGATGTGCTTGTCGTTGATTTTCACACCCTGGAGCCGATAGACGTCCTGGATCTCGCGCACGAGGTAGTCCGCCAGCCGCTCGACGCCCTGCAAGCGCAGGATATCGTGGGGGTTGGGCTCGCCGTCAGCAATCATTTCGCCACGGGCAACCTGCTCGCCCTCGAAGACGCCCAGGTGCCGCCACTTCGGAATCAACTCCTCGTGCTTCTCACCATTCTCGTCGGTGATGATCAGCCGGCGCTTGCCCTTGGTTTCCTTGCCAAAGCTGACCGTGCCGCTGAACTCGGCCAGGATGGCCGACTCCTTGGGCTTCCGGGCCTCAAAGAGGTCAGCAACCCGAGGCAGGCCGCCGGTGATATCACGCGTCTTCGACGACTCCTGCGGAATACGTGCGATAACGTCGCCGACGGACACCCTCGCGCCGTCCGCCATGGTGACCACAGCGCCTGCCGGGAGCGCATAGACCGCCGGAATGTCGGTGTTTGCAAAGCAGATTTCCTGCCCCTTGCCATTCAGCAACTTGGCTGTCGGGCGTAAGTCCCGGCCGCTCATACCGCGCTGCTTGGGGTCCATGATCAGGTAGCTGGAGAGGCCGGTGACCTCGTCCACCTGCTCGGTAACCGTAACCTGCTCGACGAAGTCCTGGAATTTCAGAAGGCCGCCCACTTCGGCAACCACGGGATGGGTGTGTGGATCCCAGGTGGCAACGATCTGACCACCGTCGACTTTGACACCATCGTCAAGGTTGATAACGGCGCCGTAAGGGATACGGTACCGCTCGCGCTCGCGTCCCTGCTCGTCCATAACACCGATCTCACCAGAGCGGCTGACTGCGACGAGGTAGCCCTTCTCGTGGCGCACCGTCTTTACGTTATGCAGGCGAATCGTGCCGGGGCGCTTCACCTCGACACTGGTCGCGGCGGCGGCTCGGGAAGCAGCGCCACCAATATGGAACGTGCGCATGGTGAGCTGGGTCCCTGGCTCGCCGATCGACTGGGCAGCAATGACGCCAACCGCCTCGCCAATGTTGACCCGGGTGCCACGCGCGAGATCACGGCCGTAGCAAAGTGCGCAAACGCCGTAGCGAATCTCGCAGGTAATCGGTGACCGGACCTTGACGAGGTCGACGCCATACTCGTCCAGCTTGCGGACGTTGCGCTCGTCCAGCGCCACGTTGGCTTCGAGGATGACTTCGTTGGTACCCGGCCGGGTGACCTGTTCAGCCAGGACGCGGCCGAGTACCCGCTCGCGCAGGGGCTCGACAATGTCGCCGCCTTCAACCAAGGGCGACATGAAGAGGCCATTAACCGTGCCGCAGTCTTCCGACGACACCACCAGATCCTGGGCGACGTCCACCAGGCGACGGGTGAGGTACCCTGAATTTGCCGTCTTCAAGGCAGTGTCCGCGAGACCCTTCCGGGCGCCATGGGTCGAGATGAAGTACTGCAGAACGTCGAGGCCTTCACGGAAATTGGCGGTGATCGGCGTCTCGATGATCGAACCGTCGGGCTTGGCCATCAGGCCGCGCATTCCGGCGAGCTGCCGGATCTGGGCCGCAGAGCCTCGGGCGCCGGAATCGGCCATCATGAAGATGGAATTGAAGGACGCCTGTTTCACGGTCTCGCCCTTGGCGTCGATGGCCTCCTCGGTGCCAAGCTTGTCCATCATCGCCTTGGCGACGAGATCGTTGGTGCGTGACCAGATATCAACGACCTTGTTATATCGCTCACCATTGGTCACAAGACCACTGGCAAACTGGTCCTGGATTTCCTTCACTTCCTCGTCTGCGGCCTTGAGTATCGTCGGCTTCTCCTCAGGCACGACCATGTCGTTGACGCCGATGGAGATACCAGCCCGCGTCGCGTAGGCGAATCCCGTGTACATCAGCTGGTCGGCAAAGACGACCGTCTTTTTCAAACCAACTTGCCGGTAACAAGCATTGATGCAGCCAGAGATGGCCTTCTTGTCCATGTTCCGGTTAACCATGGAGAAGTCCATGCCCTCCGGAAGGATTTCCGACAGCAACGCACGACCAATAGTTGTTTCGACCAGCTTCACGGTGCCGACTACATTGCCGGCATCATCCAGGCTGGTGTGTCGGATTCGGGCCTTCACCCTGGCGTGCAGATCGACCGTCCGGGTCTCGTAGGCGCGGTGCACTTCGCCGACGTCAGCAAAAATCATGCCCTCACCTCGCGCATTGATACGCTCGCGGGTCATGTAATAGAGGCCAAGAACCACGTCCTGCGACGGAACAATGATCGGCTCGCCGTTGGCTGGTGAGAGAATGTTGTTCGTCGACATCATCAGGGCGCGAGCTTCCAGCTGCGCCTCCAGTGACAACGGCACGTGAACTGCCATCTGGTCGCCGTCAAAGTCGGCATTGAATGCCGTACAGACGAGCGGATGGAGCTGGATGGCCTTGCCCTCGATCAGTACTGGCTCAAACGCCTGGATACCGAGTCGATGCAAGGTCGGCGCACGATTCAGCAGTACCGGGTGCTCGCGAATGACTTCCTCGAGAATATCCCACACCTCGGGACCCTCGCGCTCAACCAGCCGTTTCGCCGCCTTGATCGTGGAGGCCTCACCGCGAATCTGCAATTTTGAGAAGATGAAGGGCTTGAACAGTTCCAGAGCCATCTTCTTCGGCAGGCCGCACTGGTGCAACTTGAGCGTCGGACCAACCACGATGACGGAGCGACCAGAATAGTCAACTCGCTTGCCGAGCAGGTTCTGGCGGAACCGGCCCTGCTTGCCCTTGATCATATCGGCGAGCGACTTCAGGGGACGACGATTGGTGCCGGTAATCGCACGGCCACGACGGCCATTGTCGAGCAGCGCATCCACCGCTTCCTGCAGCATGCGCTTTTCGTTCCGGACGATGATGTCCGGTGCGTTCAACTCAAGCAGGCGGCGAAGCCGGTTGTTGCGGTTGATTACCCGCCGGTAGAGGTCGTTCAAGTCCGAGGTCGCAAATCGACCACCGTCCAGGGGCACCAGAGGGCGCAGGTCCGGGGGCAAAACCGGAAGAACGGTCATCACCATCCACTCGGGGTGATTTCCCGAGTCAAGGAAGGCCTCGATCAGCTTCAGCCGCTTGGAGAGGCGCTTGATCTTGGTCTCTGAACTCGTACCAGCGATATCCTCCCGCACCTGGACCACTTCACGGGCCAGGTCGATCGTACGAAGCATCTGGTGGACGGCTTCGGCACCCATGCGGGCATCGAATTCGTCACCATGCTGTTCGACAGCCTCAAGATACTGCTCGTCGGTCAGTAACTGGCCGCGTTCCAGCGGGGTCATGCCAGGGTCGATGACGACAAAGGCTTCAAAATAGAGGACGCGCTCGATTTCCCGGAGCGTCATGTCGAGCATGAGGCCGATCCGGGACGGCAATGACTTCAGGAACCAGATGTGCGCGACCGGGCTCGCAAGCTCGATGTGGCCCATGCGCTCGCGGCGCACCTTCGCCTGCGTTACTTCAACGCCGCACTTCTCGCAGACCACGCCACGATGCTTGAGGCGCTTGTACTTGCCGCACAAGCACTCGTAGTCCTTGATTGGCCCGAAGATCTTCGCGCAGAACAAGCCATCGCGTTCGGGCTTGAACGTACGGTAGTTGATCGTCTCAGGCTTCTTGACCTCGCCAAAGGACCACGAGCGAATCATCTCTGGCGATGCCAGAGCGATTCGGATTCCGTCGAAGTCCTCGACCGTCTGCTGCTGCTTGAAAAGCTTCAGTAGGTCTCTCATTTGTCACCACCTGCCATTGTTCGGTCCGCGCGGTTGGGAGCTTCAGCCTGCTCGGCTTCAGTCCTGCTCGAGTTCGAGATTGATTGCCAGTGACCGGATTTCCTTCACAAGCACATTGAAGGACTCCGGCATGCCGGCAGTCATTTCATGGGTTCCATCCACGATGTTTTTGTACATCTTGGTTCGCCCCTGCACGTCGTCGGACTTGACCGTCAGCATTTCCTGCAGCGTGTACGCCGCGCCATAGGCCTCGAGCGCCCAGACTTCCATTTCGCCAAAGCGCTGACCGCCAAACTGCGCCTTGCCGCCCAGCGGCTGCTGGGTGACGAGGCTGTACGGGCCCGTCGAGCGGGCGTGCATCTTGTCGTCGACCAGATGGTTGAGCTTCATCATGTACATGTAGCCCACCGTCGTAGGCCGATCGAAGCCCTCGCCCGTTCGTCCATCATAGAGTTGCGCCTGACCGCTCAGCGGCAAACCAGCCAGCTTAAGCAGCCCGAGGATCTCCTCCTCGCTGGCACCATCGAATACCGGGGTAGCCATTGGCACACCGCGCCGCAGGTTGCCCGCCAGTTCCTCGATCTCCGCATCATTCAGGTCGGTCAGCTTGACTTTCTGCCCGCCGGTCTTGTTGTAAATCTCATCCATGAACTTGCGCTTCTCAGCCGTCGACGCGTTCGCATCAATCATGGCGCCGATCTTCAGACCAAGGCCCTTTGCGGCCCAGCCAAGGTGAGTCTCGAGCACCTGTCCAACGTTCATTCGAGACGGAACGCCGAGCGGGTTCAGAACGATATCGACCGGGGTGCCATCAGCAAGGTACGGCATGTCTTCCACCGGAACGATGGTCGAGATAACGCCCTTGTTGCCGTGCCGACCAGCCATCTTGTCGCCCGGCTGAATGCGGCGCTTCACGGCCAGATACACCTTGACCATCTTCAACACACCGGGGGCCAGATCGTCGCCCGCCGTGATCTTCTTGCGCTTCTCTTCGAAGCGACGGTCGAACTCCTGCCGCTGCTGACGCAATCGCTCGGCAGCCTGCTCCAGCTGCGCATTAGCTTCGTCGTTGGTGAGCCGGATCTCAAACCACTGCTCGCGGGGCAGCTCGGCGATATAGCTCTGGGTAACCCGCCCGCCCGACTTCAGGGAGCCTGGGCCGCCCTCTGCCTGCTTGCCGACAATCATCCGCTCCACCCGATGGAAAATGTCCTTTTCCAGGATGCGCAGCTGATCGTCGAAATCCTTGCGAACACTCTCGAGTTCAGCTGCCTCTATGGAGAGGGCCCGACTGTCCTTTTCGACACCATCACGGGTAAATACCCGCACGTCGATGACCGTGCCGTCCATGCCGGGCGGCACACGCAGGCCCGTGTCCTTAACGTCCGACGCCTTCTCGCCGAAGATCGCACGCAACAGCTTTTCTTCCGGAGTCAGCTGAGTCTCACCCTTCGGGGTGACCTTGCCGACGAGGATATCGCCAACTTTTACCTCGGCGCCGATGTACGCGATGCCCGCCTCATCCAGCTTCGCCAGAGCGGTTTCACCCACGTTCGGGATGTCTGCCGTGATTTCCTCGGAGCCCAGCTTGGTGTCGCGCGCTACGCACGTGAGCTCCTCGATGTGGATCGTCGTGAATCGATCCTCCTCGACGAGTCGCTCGGAGATCAGGATGGAATCTTCGAAGTTGTAACCGTTCCACGGCATGAACGCGACCAGCAGGTTCTGGCCGAGGGCCAATTCACCAAGGCTGGTGGACGCGCCGTCGGCCAGCACATCCCGCTTCGCGATGACGTTGCCGACCTTCGCCAGCGGACGCTGGTTGATACAGGTGTTCTGGTTGGAACGCGTGTACTTGGTAAGGTTATAGATGTCGACCCCAGGCACGCCGTCAATCTGCTCATCATCATTGACGCGCACAACGATGCGCGAAGCATCGACGAAATCCACGGTGCCGCCACGCCGGGCAACCACGGTCACGCCGGAGTCGATAGCCACGGCCCGCTCCATGCCGGTACCAACAAGCGGCACATCGGAACGCAGTGTCGGCACTGCCTGCCGTTGCATGTTGGAACCCATGAGCGCGCGGTTGGCATCATCGTGCTCGAGGAATGGAATCAGCGATGCGGCAACAGACACAGTCTGCTTCGGTGACACATCCATGAAGTCGATACGTTCGCGCGGAAGCAGTGTGAATTCGTTCTGGTGCCGCACCGACACCAGTTCTTCAATAAATGCACCCTTGGCATCGAGATCGGAGTTTGCCTGGGCGATGACATGCTGCCCCTCCTCAATGGCCGAAAGGTACTCGACGTCATCCGTCACTTTGCCGTTTTTGACCTTGCGATATGGAGTCTCGAGGAACCCGTAGTCGTTGGTGCGCGCATAGACGGATAGCGAGTTAATCAGGCCGATGTTTGGGCCTTCAGGCGTTTCGATGGGACAAACCCGGCCGTAGTGCGTCGGGTGAACATCGCGCACTTCGAATCCGGCCCGTTCACGAGTCAAGCCGCCCGGTCCGAGTGCGGAAACGCGGCGCTTATGGGTAACCTCCGACAGCGGGTTGTTCTGGTCCATGAACTGGGAGAGCTGACTGGACCCAAAGAACTCCTTGACCGCCGCCGCGACAGGCTTGGCGTTGATCAACTCCTGGGGCATCAGGCCCTCGGAGTCGGCAATTGTGAGCCGCTCCTTGACCGCACGCTCGACACGTACAAGTCCGACCCGGAAGGCGTTCTCTGCCATTTCGCCAACGCTACGAACGCGCCGGTTGCCGAGATGATCGATGTCATCGACCTGTCCACGACCGTTACGGATCTCCATGAGTGTCCGCAGGGCGTCGGTGATGTCTTCCTTGGTCAGGACGCCGGGGCCCGTGGACTCCGTGCGACCGACTCGCCGGTTGAACTTCATGCGACCGACGCTCGAAATATCGTAGCGCTCGGCATTGAAGAACAGGTTATGGAACAGATTCTCGGCGGCATCCTTGGTCGGCGGCTCGCCCGGACGCATCATGCGGTAGATCTCGACCAGGGCGTCGAGTCGCGTGACCGTGGAGTCAATCCGCAGCGTATTGGAGATATAGGGGCCGCGATCCAGATCATTCACATATAGCGTCTGGATGTGCTTGATGCCCTTCTCGACAAACTGCTCGATGATTTCGCCATTCAGTTCGTCGTTGGCGCGCGCCAGCAACTCGCCCGAGCTCTTGTCCACAACGTCATGCGCAAGGATCTTGCCATCAAGATACTCCTTGGGAACCACCATCGTCTTGGCGCCGGAGTCCTCCAGCTCGCGAACGTGGCGCGCGGTAATGCGCCGACCTTCCTCAACGACGACCTTGCGGCCAATCTTGATGTCGAAGGTCGCCGTATCGCCACGCAGACGCTGCGGAACGAGGCCGAGTTCGACTTCCTTGGCAGAGAGGTAGAAATCGTTCTTCTCAAAGAACAGATCCAGCATGTCCTGATTCGAGAAGTTCAGGGCGCGCAGGATGATTGTGACCGGCAACTTGCGGCGGCGGTCGATACGGGCAAACACGCTGTCCTTGGGATCGAATTCAAAATCGAGCCACGAACCGCGATACGGAATGATGCGTGCCGAGAAGAGCAGCTTGCCCGATGAGTGGGTCTTGCCCTTGTCGTGATCGAAGAACACGCCCGGCGAACGATGCAACTGGGAAACAATCACGCGCTCGGTGCCGTTCACGACAAACGTGCCATAGTCGGTCATCAGGGGCATCTCGCCGAGATAGACCTCCTGCTCGCGCACTTCCTTGACGATCTTCTTGGTGGCCGTGGATCCCTCCTTGTCGTAGATGACCAGGCGCACCTGCACCCGCAGCGGGGCGGCATAAGTCAGGCCGCGGAGCTGGCACTCCTTGACGTCGAAGACGGGCTCGCCGAGGCGGTAACTCAGGAACTCAAGGGCCGCATTACCGGAGTAACTGATTATCGGAAACACGCTTTTGAAGGCAGCGTGCAACCCGACATCCTCGCGCCCAACCTGCCGGCTGTCCGAAGCGGTGTCTTCCTGCAGGAATTTCTTGTAGGAATCCAGCTGAATGGAAAGCAGGGGCGGCACCCCGAGGATGCTCGGCCGCTTGCCGAAGTCCTTGCGGATCCGCTTCTTGTCAGTAAATGAGAATGTCATGGCGCAGCACCTCTGTCAGGGCACTCAGGTCGAGGACAAGCAAACAGCAGCTGGCGCCAATGGCACCAGCTGCCGCCGCGAACCCCGGATTCGCAACATCGCAGGCCACACTGCCTGCGAGATGATCAGCATCGGCTCGCAATGGGTCACTTGACCTCTGCGGTAGCGCCAGCTTCTTCGAGCTGCTTCTTGATGGTCGCGGCCTCATCCTTCGTCACCGCTTCCTTGACGACGGACGGCGCGCCCTCGACCAGGTCCTTGGCCTCCTTGAGGCCCAGGCTCGTGATCGTGCGGATCGCCTTGATGACGCCCACCTTGTTCTCGCCAATGCTCTTCAGCGTGACGGTGAACTCGGTCTGTTCTTCAGCGGCCGGCGCAGCAGCACCGCCGCCAGCAGCGGCTACGGCAACAGGCGCGGCAGCGGATACGCCCCAGGTGTCCTCGAGCATCTTGACGAGCTCGACGATCTCCATGATGGGCTTTGCGCTCAGTTCTTTGAGCAGATCCTGGTTGGAAAGTGCCATGGTCAATATCTCCTTCAGTCCTTAAAATCTGTCTGGTTACCCGAAAATCGGATGGTTTGTTAAGTACGCAGCTCCCGAAAGGCACACCCTTCAGGAGACCTCCGCCGCCTTGCCACGGGCAGCCAGGACGCGCGCGAAAAGCGCGGCCGGCTCAGCCAGCGTTCGGGCGAGTTTCGTACCCGGCGCCTGCAGCACACCGAGCAAAATCGCCCGGGCCTGGTCCAGCGTGGGCAGGCTCGCGAGCCGCTCCAGATCAGCCGGTCCGTAGAGCGTGCCGCCAATGGCGACAGCTTTCGTAACCAGCTTCTCGTTGGTCTTGGCGAAGTCCCTGACGACCCGGGCGGCAGCGCCTGGATCCTCGCGGGAAAACGCCAGGATGAGCGGCCCCTTAAGGGCCTCCTTCAGGCATGCAAACTCGGTGCCTTCGACGGCTCGTCTGGCGAGGGTGTTTTTGATCACGCGGACGTAGACGCCCTGGCTTCGGGCCTTGGCCCGAAGCGCGGTTATCTGCGCCACCGTCAATCCGCGATACTCGGCCGCAACGGCCGAATGCGCGGATGCCGCGACCGCACTCACCTCATCGACAAGAGCCTTCTTGTCTTCGAGTCTTAATGCCATCGTTCACTCCTGATGCGAAAGTCATTGTCACCGACACCCGCTCTTTGGGCTTTCGCCCCTTCGGCGCGGCGTCGGATCCGATGGCGGCCGTCACCAGGCTGTCCTGATTCGGGTAACACCATCTGCGCAGGGCATTAAGGCGTCGGCAGATCCGATGGTCGGGACCGGCTTTCAGCCACCTGCGGTCTTCGATGCTCCGTCCGTTCCGGCCGACTTACTGGCCATCGCGGAACCGGCGGGACCCGGGTCAACCCGGGCCATCGCCTTCAACGTTTCATTCAGACTTCCAGGCTGGCCTGATCCACCATCACGCCTGGGCCCATCGTGGACGAGAGCGTGAGGCGTTTCACAAACACGCCCTTACTTGAGGGCGGCTTGACCTTCTTGATGTCATTCAAGAGGGCAATCAGATTTTCACGTAACGCTGATACCTCAAAATCGGCCTTGCCAATCGGGCAATGGACGACGCCGCCCTTGTCCGCGCGGAATCGAACCTGACCCGCCTTGGCATTTTTCACGGCTGTCTCGACGTCCTGGGTGACTGTGCCAACCTTAGGGTTCGGCATCAGACCACGCGGGCCCAGCACGCGACCAAGCTGACCAACAATCCGCATCGCGTCAGGCGTGGCGATGACCGTGTCGTAATCGATCTCGCCACCCTTCATGCGTTCGGCAAGGTCCTCGAAGCCAACCACGTCAGCACCGGCGGCCTTGGCTTTCTCGGCGTTCTGGCCCTGGGCGAAAACCGCAACCCGCACCACCTTGCCGGTGCCATGGGGCAACAATGCAGAGCCCCGCACGACCTGGTCGGATTTCTTGGCATCAATGCCCAGATTCACGGCGACATCAACGGACTCACGGAACTTGGCTGAGGCATTGCCCCTGACCAATGCCAGCGCCTCATCAATCGGATAGACGGTTTCCGGGGAAATCTTGCCCTGCCAAACCTTGGCACGCTTGCTCAAGCCGGTCATTGCACGCCCTCCACATCGAGACCCATGCTGCGGGCACTACCCGCGATGGTCCGCACAGCAGCGTCCAGGTCGGCGGCAGTGAGATCCGGCATCTTGGCCTTGGCAATATCTTCAAGCTGCTTGCGCGAGACCTTGCCAACCTTCTTGGTGTTCGGCGTGCCGCTGCCCTTTTCCAGTCCCAGGACCTTCTTGAGCAGGTTTGCGGCTGGCGGCGTCTTGATAACGAAAGTGAAACTTCGATCGTTATAAACCGTCACCACCACCGGCATCACCATGCCGGCTTCCATCTTCTGGGTCTGGGCGTTGAACGCCTTGCAGAACTCCATGATGTTCACGCCGGCCTGTCCCAGAGCCGGACCTATCGGCGGGCTCGGGTTTGCCTTGCCGGCCGGGACCTGCAGCTTGATGTACTTCTCGACTTTCTTGGCCATCTGACACTTTCCTACCTGTGGGTCCAAACGCCCGTCGGCTACCTAACCTTGGGGCTCCCCTTGCCGCATTTCTGAAGCGCGGCGACTTCAAGTCATGAGAGCGGCGTGCGCCGCGCCCGGAAATCAGCCCTTCTCGACCTGACCGAAATCCAGTTCTACCGGTGTGGACCGCCCCAGAATCTGGACGGCCACCCGCAGCTTGTTCTTCTCGTAATTGACCTGCTCGACAACCCCATTAAAGTCGTTGAACGGACCGTCCGTAACACGCACCACCTCGCCGGGCTCGAACAGCACCTTTGGCCGCGGCTTGTCGACACCCTCTTCCACCCGGTGCAGGATGGAATTGGCTTCCTCATCAGTGATTGGCGCCGGCTTGTCGCTGGTGCCGCCGATAAAGCCCAAAACCTTGGGCACTTCCTTCACGAGGTGCCAGGTTTCGTCGTCCATCTCCATCTGCACCAGGACGTAGCCCGGGAAGAACTTGCGCTCGCTCTTGCGTTTTTGCCCCTCCCGCATCTCGACTACTTCCTCCGTGGGGACAATGACCTTGCCAAACTTGTGCTCGAGGCCGTTGCGCTTCACCCGCTCTTCGAGTGAGTGCTTCACCTTGTTCTCGAAATTCGAGTACGCGTGCACGACATACCAACGAAGAGCCATCAGGTCAGCCCCCCTGGCCGGTCAGGGCGCGCGTGATGTACAACAATACAAAATCGAGAATCCAGAAAAAGAAACCGAAAATGGTCACAAATGCGAAGACGGCCAACGTGGTCTGCGTTGTCTCCGGCCGCGTCGGCCAAATGACCTTGCGAATTTCAACACGGGACCCCTGGATAAACTGCCAGAGAAATTTCCCCAATTGCGTGCGGTACACCAACGCCGCACCGATGCCGAGACTCGCCAGGATGCCGAGCACCCGGACTACTGTCGGCGTGTCGTCGAAGTAGTAGTAGGCCACCAATGATGCCAACACCACGAGGCTAGCCAGCGCCAGAAGGATTGTGTCCATCGGGCCGGCAGATGCTTCAGTTTCTTTCGTCGTTGCCATCGTTACCGATCGTGTTGGCAGGCCAGGAGGGTCTCGAACCCCCAACCTGCGGTTTTGGAGACCGCCGCTCTACCAATTGAGCTACTGGCCTGTGTCGAGTCTTCCGCCCTTACTTAACGATTTTTGCCACAACGCCGGCACCGACGGTCCGGCCACCCTCGCGGATGGCGAAGCGCAGGCCGTCTTCCATGGCGATCGGGTTGATCAGCGTCACCACCATCTTGATGTTGTCCCCCGGCATCACCATCTCCACGCCCTCCGGC